>NZ_JAMPKD010000009.1:0-256244 GCF_039961915.1 Trichocoleus sp. DQ-A2 | reverse complement strand
AACTTAATTGAAATCTTATGGAAGTTTATGAAATATGAATGGATAGAGATAGAGGCTTATCGGGACTGGAAAAGTTTAGTAAAGTATGTCAAAAATGTGCTAAAAAAAGTCGGAACCGAATATGTAATTAATTTTGCTTAAGCACTTATAGACGAGAATTGCAATTTATTATTTGATGTTATGCAAGATTGAATACCAGAATTTTGTGTTTATAATAAAGTTGAGAATTGATGCAGTTCAAGGACAAAAACAATACTTGTTAAGGTCATTAACAAGTATTATCCTATCCAGGAAAATGTTTTGTTTTTCAGATAATGTTTTAATTGTGCCAAGCGATCGCATCCTTTCCCTCTAACTCCACTTTTCCAAAATAGAAGCAGCACGGAAAGCGATCGCTCCTATGTTAGTCAGGGTAATTAGTCCTACAGCAATACTTAATCAACATATTCCTGCTGGTTTTATTGAGCAGTTGTTTTGATTAAGTTGAGACTATAGTCATACAAGTATAGAAACAGTTTTGAGCATGACTACACAAACCTGTCCCATTTGCCATGCTGAGGTGACTCCTTCTCTTAGATACCCGGAATACATTTGTAGTGACTGTCGCAGTAAAGCGACAGATATTAATGGCAGAAAACTGCATTTTTACAATAGTTCCATGTCAGGTGGATACATCGCATATTATGCAGACAGCAACGACGAAGAAGAATACAAAAGCCACTTCTGCTATATAGATGGAATCAAATGCAGAGCTGACGAAGGAAGGGTTGGGGGTATAGTGATTGAAGTATATTCAGGCTAAGAACCTAATTGCAAAAATCACCGCCTCATACCTTTTCCTTCTGTGGCGATGTAATGCCGCGCTTAGTCAAATTTTCTTCAAGTTCTCTAATGAATTCAAAGTCATCCTCCGGCAACGGCTGACTTCCACCCCCTAAGAAACCCTCACCGATAGAAGACTTCTTCTTCAGGAAGGTGAACGCCCGCCGGAACTGATCGGGAGTTGCCTCAATCGGCGCATCAAAGTGGCAGGGAATAATTCGCTGGAAATTCCAGCTTGCCACCTCGTCCGCCCAATCAAGGACTGCTTGAGGCGCTTGGGTGAAAATGAACGATTGCAGAATCGGTGCCACGAACGGGCGACCACCCCCTCGCAGCGCCTCAAAGGACTGCTGCCACTGAGCCTTCCATTTAAAGGGAAACCAACCAAAATACGCCTTCTTTGACCGATCCGGTGCTTTCAGGGCATCGCGCAAAGCCTGCCCCTGCCCGCTCATTTCTAAGGCGCTGGGACGGAGGTACAAAGCAAACAGCGCAATGCGCTGCCATCCCTTGCGACGATTCGCCTCAGTATCTTCAACCCGCTCCAAGGCGCTGTCTCTGGCGTGGAACAGCAAGGGATACGGGTCAACTTGGACAATCTCTGGCGGAGACTCTGGCACGGAAAGTACCGAATCTGTCAGCAGCAGTGTGCGCGATCGCTTGTGCAATAAAGCCACTTCTTCAAAGGACCCTCGCCCCAGGTCGATGCTCAGCACTGCATAATTAAAGTCCTCAGCAAAGGGCGCATCCTTGCTATTCTCCGGAAGTACGTGAGTGCGTTTGCTAGGGAAACCAAGCCAACTCAACGGCAGATTCACCGGAAAGCTCCATTGGTTCTCAGTCACAAACACCTGTGCTACAGGAAAGCGTCTGGCGAACGGACCCACGAAAACCTTGTGTTCTAAGCCAGAAGCAGTTGGCAGGATGATGTACTTAACATCGCCGTATTTCGCCTCTAACTCCTGAACCAGCCGGATACACTCTTTGGTCGCTGCAACTGGGGCATAGACGAGAAGACCTCCTTCAGAGAGCTTAACGACGGTCATGCGAATCGGTACGACAGTGTAGAGGATGCCCTGCATCTGGTCAAAAGTCCAGATCGTGTCCTTCACAACTTCTTTGCGGAGTGTCCGCCGCCGACTGTATGGGTAGAGTGGCACAGCCAGCCAAAAAGGCCATGACCAGTCTCCAGGTTTGATACTCAAACTATCTTGCCCCTGCCCAAACGATGCCTTCAATAGGTGTGTCTGGTGCGCTTTTTTTAGCGGTTCTATCCACTCCACGACCCCTTCCCCTTCTTCATGAATGCTGACGCCCGTGTTTGTCGAATTTCTAGCTGCTGGAGGAAAGCAAACTTTTGAGTCAATAACTTATTTTTATCTAAAATCTAGACCCGCATGACAATTAGACTTTAAACAAACGCTCGTTTTCTACCCTATTAGGATCAATCTTTCCCAGATAAAGCAGACCTAACCCCCTCACAAGGGTAGGTTTTTTAGAGGATCAAGGAGGGGGAAAGTGGAGGAGTGGGAGAAAGCCGATTTTTCCGTTGATGATTCATCCCCTTGCCCCCTTTGCCCTTAAAAAAGGTTTACAGCAAATTACCCCGACGTTGCCACCGTGAGGACAACAACGCGGCTGTCTACATTGAGAACTTGGACTCCTGGGAATAAAGTAGTCATCGGCACCTTCCAATGGGAGTGACCGCAAATGACTAACAACTCGTTCGCTGTGGCAAGTTCAGCGCGAATTGACTGATTTCCGATGAGTTTCGCGTCTGGATCGTTGGGACCTTCGTGCAAAATTAGGATATCTGGTAACTCCTTGAGCAGTTGGCGAATAGCTTGATGAAAATCCTTTTCTGAACGACGCCAAAGTTTAGTCGGTTTGCCGATAATCCCTGAGATACCAGCAATGCGGAATCCATCAACCACAGCGATTTCACCATCTAAGTAGCGGATACCTCGCCCTTTTTTAAAGGTTTGAATTTCCTCTGGCGTGTTTCCCAAGATGTCATGGTTTCCTGCAACTCCAGCAACCCAGCGAAAACGACGACTGAAAGATTGCCAGACTTCGCGGACATCTCCCTCACCCCCACGCTTATCGCTTCGTGCGTAAAGATCGCCTGCCAAGATAATGCCTGTTTTCTGTGGGGATGGAATCCGTCCCAGGTTCGCTAAAGTTTCTAATTCTTCCGCGACACGATGACCGAGAAGGCGTCCATCTGTGGGATTGATACCCTGTAAATCACTAGCGATGATGATGGCGTCTAAGCCAGGTGGAAGTGAGTCAGCTTCTGCCGATAAAATCGGTAAAACTTGCTCAACCACCTGGAGATGACCTGCCGCAGCAGCAGTAATAAAGGGGATTTCATGAATGGGTTGGTCGGAAATAGAAGCAATCCGCATAGGGCTTAAGGGTAGCGTTTGCCTTGAAAAGACGTTGTCATCTTGACGCCAGTTCAACTGCGAAATTGCTGCTATTCCTGGCACTGACCAATTGGGAGCAAGATGTAGGTTTATATCAAACCTACATTATTTAAACGTTTTATAAAAGCAGGGCGTCTACTGTATTGCTCCTGAATTTGGTTTAGGCGTGTCCGAAAAGCTAGCTTTTGGTTTTTATGGAGTGCTAAATCTTGGCAGCTTTAAAAGTAACTTCATCGCCTCATCATAAGCTTGCGCCTGAGAACTTTCTAGCAGCCGTTTGACATCTTTCTAAGCATCGGCTTCCCGTTTAGCTAACGCCTCTAACGCTTTGATATGTCTTACCTCGGCTTCTTGCCTTTGCCTAATCGTTTCCTATTTCTCTTGTTCTTCTGCCGCTTCAAATAACTGCTTGATAGGCCTTTGTGGCTGGCTTCCGAGTTAAGCCACAAGAATTAGTTCAGATAATTTATTGTTAATTTTAAGGGAAAGATTCGCTTCTTCTTGAGCAAGCCGCAGCAAAAAGATAATAGATGATGCGATCGCTATCGCTGCATCAACACGTTCAATATCCTGTTCGTGTACAAGATATTGAGTGAGGTGCTGGGAAATCGCTACAGATTGACGCCGATCGCGCGATCGCTCAATCCCCTGCATTTAAACCAAAAATAGCGGATCGACCCTTAGCGGAACTCCTAGCGCCAGATGAACGGGTGACGGTGGTTTCAACCAGCAGGGACAAGATGCAAGTTGACGGGACAAGGCTACAAATCCAATTGAAATCCTTGACTCCGCCCAAATTCGCAGTCCTTTATCAGATTAGATGGAATTGCTCTAGGGATATTTGAGCTTTTGCGCGGAAAATCTCCACCCTTATTTTTTATATTATTAAAGAATATTCGGAAACTTTTTTATAGTTTTGTCAATCTAAACAGGGCATGACTTTGGGAATTTATCAGCGGCTGGTCTTAAACTTGGTGAGTCCGACAATGTTAAGATACCCAAAGTTTGTCATCGTTCTGTTTTCAGCCCCCCAATAGGGTTATTTTATGGTATCTTCTGGAACTGCTCGACGCCTCGGTTTTACCTGCCTTGCTGGCCTACCTTTGACAGTGTCTTTGGCTCTGCTACAACCCGTGCAGGCTCAGAACCAAATGCCTGCTTTACCAGAAGACACCAGTCAAACACAACCAGACTTAACCGATCCCAACAATCTGCGCCCGATCGATCCGGACAGTGGCTTATTAAGTATGGCAGGAGGGAACCGTTTGCTGAGTGAGGCAGATAGTGCTGTATCTTCGCAAAACTATACTCTAGCCGCCAAGAAGCTCCAAGAGGCTCGTCAGGTTTTCAACCAGTTGTCCAATTTTTATCAACAACTGGGTTCTAGTTTTTCGGGAATTGATAATCGAGTTTACGAGAGCCAACGCCGCAAGGCTGTAGAAGCTGCTCAACTTCGAGATCGGGCAACTTATCAGCTAGCGCTGGTACATCGCGCGCAAAATCAGCCAGATTTGGCAGTACCTTTGTTAATACAGATTGTTCGCAGTCAGCAGCCGACACGGGATCTCGGCAAGAAAGCTTATCAGCAGCTGCTAGAAATTGGATTTATCGATTCTCCTGATTCTGCACCGGCTAATTCTTCGAGCGATCGCTCCAATTCATCTTCCTCTGCACCTAAACGGTAGATTAGAATTAGCAACTTGAAGTGATACGGGAGTTTAAATGGTTAGCCCAGATCAGGTAGAGGCGATGATCAAAGCCAAAATGCCAGATGCCCAGATTCAAGTTCAGGATCTGACTGGCGGTGGCGACCATTACCAAGTGACAGTGGTTTCGTCGCAGTTTGAAGGCAAAAGGCTTGTACAACAGCACCAACTGGTTTACGGTGCAGTGCAGCAAGCGATGGCTACAGAAGCGATTCATGCTCTAGCACTGAAAACCTATACTCCCCAAGATTGGGAGGCTGCTACCAAGCGAGGTTGAACCTGAATAAAAATTGCGTTCTCGCGCACTGGCATTACACTAGAAAATAGAGGCATTCCAAGCAGAACTATGACGCCAGAACTAAAAGAGCGGATTGACAGCTTGCTCAAAGAGCATAAGATTGTGGTCTTTATGAAGGGCAATAAGCTGATGCCCCAGTGTGGTTTTTCTAACAATGTGGTACAAATTCTGAATACTTTGGGCGTACCCTACCACACGATTGATATTTTGGACGACTGGGAAATCCGGCAGGGAATTAAGGAATATTCTAATTGGCCTACCATTCCCCAAGTTTACGTTGATGGTCAGTTTGTTGGCGGCTCAGACATTCTGATTGAACTGTATCAAAAGGGCGAATTGCAGGAAATGGTTGAAGTTGCCTTAGCTTCCTAAAGCTTTGGGATACGAACTGAAAATTCCCTCCTGGTTCTTCAAATTAAGAATCCAGGAGGGAATTTTTACTGGGTTTAGGATAACTTGCGACTAAATTTAAAAGCTCATTCAAAAGCTGTGCAGCCTAAATCATCCTAAATAAAATTATTGACTGGACTAGGACGTAAACGATACTAAGGGCGATCGCTCTTTTTTCAAATTTTTCCTTATCGGCTGTATAAAAATTCCGAAGCTGCTGAACGTCAAAGATAAACAGCACCCGGAAGATCGCTGTTGTCTACCCAAACCCGATCCCTGTGGGCAATTTAACCACATTATCCACAGGCAACGATGGCAAGGCTGATGCTGATAGCCTCAGCTTGACCAAAGCAGCTAACCCGAACTAATAATAGTCCGATTTAGGTTGAGTCTGGGTCATGTCAAAGTTGGATGGATCGTAAATGTAACGGGTAACTTCTTCTTCTAAGCGGTGGATGAGAAAGGGTTCCAGAACGTTAGAATGACGCATAGCTGCGAGATAGCCATCTAAAAACAGCCGCAAATCATCGAAACGATAACCCCGATTCCACATTTCGACGAGGGCGTCGGTGAGTCTTTGGTAGTAGCGGATGGTTTGAGAGTCCTGTAGCATGGTCGGAAGTATCAGGTTTGAATTAGAAGTATAAGGGGTGAAGTCGCAAGAAGGAAACTTTCGCTCTAAGCGGTTAGTTTTGATTCTGGCAACTCATTAAGGGCGCTAGGCGCTAGGCGCTAGAAAACGCAGGCGTACTTCGGGTTTGCTTCAGTTAAGGCTAGTGTCTTAACCAGAACTACAGCGGTTTGGAGTTGCGGTGCGGAAACCGAAAACGAATGCACCCCAGTTTGGTGATGAGAGAACGCTTGGTTGTGTTCCTTGAAAATTAAGGGAATAACACCAAAACTCATCCTTCCGGGAGCAGCGAATTGCGCGATCGCTCTCACTTTAGTTTCATCGTAGAAAACTTGATCCCCAACGTCATGCCCCTGTCGAGCGATTTGTGCCATCTTTTCCAGCAAGCACTGCCATTTAGTCGTTAGCTGGTTTAAACCGCCGGTTGACAAAGACTGTCTCTGTACTAAGCAGAATTTTAAGCTTTTGTCAATAAAATTCCGGTTTTTTAACCACATTTCCGATTACCAGGATAGAGGTGCCTGCTGTCCCGTGCCTGGTATATCCAAAACGCGATTTGTCTCATGCCTTGTGCCTCACGCATGCCTTGTGCCTCACTCAGTGGTTTTCTAGTAGGAAAGACATCCTGCTTGCTTTAGCTAGGTATACTAATTTGGTCATCGGAAGCTTTTGGCATGGCATTGTTCAGTAAACTTGACTAAACGTTACCCTTCGTTAACTTTCATTTTACTGACTGCTTGGTGAAATGGCAGCTTTGACTTCAGACTCGCCCTAAATCTGTAATATTTCTTTTAAAGTATTAAAAATATAAAACAAAAGTTTGACTTTTAATAGAATTTTTTTAACTTTTAACTTTTAATTTTTAATTGTATAGCCTAGACCCCTCGTAGCCCTGGTTACAGAATCCTGACATAAGCTTTGTTAAGCTAAATCTCACCAGCTTGAAGGGAAGCATGCCACCGTGGGATCGATTTGCATTCAGATCATCGAGGGGAACCCGCACCTGCGATCGCTACTGGGCTGGCACTTACAGCAAGCAAGCTACTGGGTGTGTCAATCCGCTGGCGTTCATCAAGGTAGAGAAACGTTTTATACTCGCCAACCCGCACTCGTAATCCTTGATTCCGACCTGCCAGATGGCGATGGAATTGAATTTTGCCGATGGCTTCATCAACAGGGACAGGTACTCATCTTGATGCTGTCCGCCCGCAGTATGGAAGCCGATATTGTCGCTGGGTTAAAAGCGGGAGCCGACGATTATTTGACCAAGCCATTTGGGATGCAAGAATTTATGGCGCGGGTTGAGGCGCTAGTTCGCCGCGTTCGCGTCACAGCCGCACCGATATCCCTAGATTATGGCGACCTAAAAATAGACTTAGTGCAGCGCCGCGTCCGCTTCAAAGAAGAATTCATTGACCTGACGCCCCAAGAGTTCAGCCTGCTTTACGTTCTGGCACAGGCTGGAGGAGTAGCGCTGAGCCGTTCCGAACTACTGCGCCGCGCTTGGCCTGACGCTATCGATAATCCACGCACCATTGATACTCACGTCCTCTCCCTACGCAAGAAAATTGAAACCGATCCTCGACAACCCAGCATGATTCAAACTGTCCGCAACGTGGGCTATCGGTTCAATCCAGAGATTCTTAAGGGAGCAGAACCAGTTGCCTCAATAATTGAGAACGATTCCAAACCGCTCCCTGCTCATGCTACCCCTGCCATGCTAGGCGGACAGAACCGCCACCGCTAAGTATCAATTTTTAAGATAGAAGATAGATTAAGATAAACTTTGCCACCCGCCTCAAATCCAAGGCACTTCAGTTGTCGGGTAGATTTTCGGGCGAGGTTCTGGGATTCCCTGACTCTGACGGATCGCTTCTTGACGACGAGCGATCGCCCACTGGCGCTGTCGCCACATCACAAAGCCAGTGATAAATAGAACGGTGGGGGTCAAGCCAACGAACACATACAAAATCCGCATTCCCAGCCCACCATAAATCCCAATGTGCAAAGTAAACAGCTCATTCATAATCCGGGTTCCTAAAGGTACTGTCAGCGCATTTTCCACCCGCAAGACCTTCCCGCTGTACTGGTCGAGATAGACACGGCTACGACCATCTGGGCGGATTTCCTGGGGCAATTTCTTCGTGACCCTGACGATTCCATCCGGTTTACTAGCAAGAGAAATGAAGGTGGTTTTGCCTTCTGGCAACGCCGCATCAGCTTTGGGCAAAATTTCTTTGAGTGTCAAAGGTGACTTGCCCACTTGAGGTGTGGACGTTAAGGGAGTAGGTTGTGGCGTCTGTGTTAGCCAGTAGACTGCTGGCTCGGTTTCCGCGTGAAAAATCATTGCGGCTCCTGTGGAAGCAATCAGGAGCAGAAACACAGCAGACACGATACCCCCGACCTTATGGAGGTCATAGTTGACCAGCTGCCAGGGAGCTTGCCACCTGATCTGGAAGCCGGAAAGGAGCCTTCTCCAACCAGACCATAAAATCATCCCAGAGACGCTCAGCAGCAACAGCAACAAGCCACAAATCCCAACGACTTTCTCGCCAACCTTGCCAGCGAGAAGAGAGAAGTGGATGTCATACACGAAAGTCATCAACGTGCGTCCCCACTGTTGTGTGCCGAGGATCGCTCCAGTGTAGGGGTTAACGTAAGCGTAGATAAACTCATCCTTCTTTGATTCCATCCCCACCGTGTATACCGAGTCTGGCTTTCGCGGCAGATCGATATAAGACAGCGTCAAGTCTGGATAGGCTGAGCGGACGATCTGTAAAGCTGAATCTGGGGATATGCGATCGCGCAGGCTCTCAGAAGCCGATTCGCCTTGCAGAGCAACCTGATGTAAATGAGAATTGAGAGCGCGCTCGATCTCTTCGTGAAAGACTAAAGCGCTTCCCGTCAATCCGATTACAAGTATCAGAAGACCGAATATTACACCCACATAGCGGTGCAGTATCAATGCAAGTTTGCGTAATTTCATCAGCAAGACTTCCTTTGAATTTTGTCTTCTGGCTTCCTCAGGGCGGGTTTAATCTAATACTTTTCAGTAAGGCTAGTTCCTCTCAAATAGAGCTGAACAAATAGAGAAACATAGTCCCCCTCAAAAAAGGGGGTTGGGAGGATCTCTGAGCGATGAAACTTACTCATCGAAAAGTATTGAGCTTTAACCAGAATGGCGTTGAGGATACCAGATTAACCGCTTAGCCAGAGCCTAAAACATCAAAATTCCACCCCAAATGTCCCCAACAAAGTTAAAGGCGCTCCGGGGTAAACTAAGAAGCCTTGAGAATCGTAATATTTGATATCAAAGAGATTCTTGATATTCAGAGCAGCGCGGTAATTGTTCCGCCGATAGAAGATAGCGGCATCAGTTCTCAAATACGAAGGGATTTCGATGGTATTTGGAAGCTCCGCTTCCCGCGCACCCACGAAATATAGTCCAGCTCCAAAACCTAACCCTTGCAAAGCACCTCTTTGAAATTCATAAGTCATCCACAAGCTAGCGGTATTATTTGGCGCATTAACCAATTCGTCCCCTTCAGGAATGGTCTCATCTTTGCTAACAAAAGCATCCATATGGGCATAAGATGCAATAACATTCCAACCGGGTGCAATTTCTCCCCTCACATCCAATTCGATGCCTCGGCTCTTCACTTCTCCCGCTGCAATTGAGAAATCAGTATCATTGGGATCTGTCGTGGCAACGTTTGTCTTGGTTATCTGGTAAGCTGCCAGCGTCGTAGATAATCTGCCATCTAAGAATTCACCTTTAATTCCTGCCTCGTATTGGGTACCTTTTTCTGGCTCTATTAGCTGTCCGTTCGACGTAAAAGCAAAGATATTTGGTCTAAAAGAGCGGCTGTAACTGGCATAGAGTGAAATTGGTTCTATCGGCTGATAAACAATTCCAACGCGGGGTGAAAAGGCTTCAAAGTAACGGCTGGATTTTTCAGCTTCGCTTCCATTCAAAGCGTCTGCAACATCTTCGATGTCAAGATCGACAGAATCAAATCGACCGCCAATCAGTAATTTCAGGTTTGGCAACAATGTCATCTGGTCTTGTACATAGATACCTAACGTATTAGTGTTTTCTTCTCTGCCAAAGGCGTCACCAAAACTGGTTGGACGAGGAAACCCGTAAACTGGATTGTAAATATCAATTGAAGGGAAATTTGCTCTGCGTAATGTGTAACCATTTCTAATTTTACTTAACTCAAGCCCAATGAGAAGTTGATGATTAATCGAGCCAGTATTAAATTTGCCTACCAAGTCTGTTTGCAGAGAATAATCTTCTCTATTTTCGTCAGAGTCATTATATCTTCGCCGTAGGGTGCGTCCATCTCCCTCTAATTGGAAGGTACGTGCTTGGACATTTTTACGCTCTGTATCAACGATTTGAGCTGAAAAGGCATTCCGGAGCCGCCAATTTTCGCTAAAACGATGATCCAGAACATAACTAGCTTTATGGCTTCTATGGTTGTAACTGTCGTTGGGTTCTCCTAGATAACGACTAATGGGAAGATCAAACATCGCTGTTAGCGGTGGAAAGGCTCGGTCGAAAGTTCGATCGAGATCCAGGTATTCATACTCCAGGGTTAAGGTAGTTTTATCGGTAATCTTGAAGCTCAAGACAGGTGCAACCACGAAAAGCTCGCTGTCTACAAAATCTCTAAAACTACCCGAATTTTCATAGGCAACATTCAATCGATACAATACAGTTTTGTCAGGATCGAGGGGGCCAGAAATATCTATTGATGGGCGATAGAAGTCGTAACTTCCAGCCGTAAATGAAGCGGCATAATAAGGTTCGCTCAGCGGTTGCTTGGTGATGTAATTCACGACACCACCCGGTTCAATCTGACCATAAAGTACCGAAGCTGGCCCTTTGAGAACTTCGACTCGTTCGATACTGGCGACATCCGTTAATGAGTAAAAACCGCCATCGCTGAAACCATTTCTCAGGTTACTGGAGATGGCAAATCCCCGGATGGTGTAGTTATCAGTAGCACCTCCATAGCCCTCGCTTCGCACAACGCCGCTGACGTTGCGTGCAGCTTCTGTGATCCGTACTACTTGTTGATCCTCAATCACCTGCTGAGGAACAACCTGAATGGCCTGAGGAACGTCGCGCAATGGTGTATCGGTGCGCGTGGCGGTTGTGGCCTCGATAACTCTATATCCGCCTTCTTGCTGACCTGTCACTACCAGTTCAATTTCTTCTGGCTCTTCAACTGGAGCGTCAGTGTCTGGTTGGGTTTCGTCAGAAGGCTCACCCTCGGAGGGCGTCTGGGGCGACTCAGAAGGCTCAGAATCAGTCGTCTCTGGTGTTTCTTGGCTAGGGGGAGCCTCAGCGGTTTCGGAGGCGGTTGTTAAGCTGAGTACCACTCCCTGCGGACTCGGCACGACCTCTGCGATTGGCAGTTCTGCGACGCCTTTGATCGTTACCCGGACACTGTTGCCATACAAGCGGTTTACGGTTACAGAAGTTATGCCGAAAGCTGGGTTGTCTTGAGTAAACGTATCCCCTTCTGGAAGGCTTAGCTGGGCGTTGAGCAGGTCGATGAGCAGGGTTTGGTCATAGCTAGATGTGACCACTTGGGGCGCTGCTCCATTCGTCGTCTGCAAAATCACCTGCAAGCCGTCGGGCGTTGAGTTGAGTTGCACGCCGGTTACTTGTACGACCTCAGCCCTTACTGGCTGAGCTACCGTCATGACAACTGAGCCTGCGATTAACAAGCCAGGAAGTAATTGCTGTAGTTTCATGCCGTCTCCACACACCTAAATTTATGCACCCAGGTCTTGGTTAACAAGCCTGATTTTTTATTGCAAGTAATTATCATTAGTGTGGTTAAGATAAAACGACGCCTAGGCAAAAGTCAAGTGGAAATATTTAAAGGCATCGCCTGAGAGAAAGATTGACAAATGGCTTGTTTTGGGCGTTTATTATTCAGGGTTTGATCGAGCCTAACTTCTTTAACCAATGTTTAAAGAAGTCGAGCAATCGAATAATTGAGAAAACACTTTTATAGCGTTTTCTCTAATTAAGAAAGTTATTCAAGAAAGGTGAATTTAATCCACCAGCAGGCTGGTTTAGAGTGGAGAACGATGGCTTTTCGCCTTGTTAATAGATCCGATGGCTACAAAATATTGAGTCTTAGAGAAATCACGAGGGCGATCGCAGCCAATACACTCGCTGAACTCTACACGCGAAGCTAGCTATCTCGAAAAAGCCGCAAAAAACCCTACGCGCCTAGCAGCGGCTGAAGCGGCGGCGCGGGTCAAATCATCAATCAAATTCAATAAAATGCTGAGGGGCTGAGCTTCGCTCAGCCCCTCAGATTCAAGCTACGGCTGAAGTTTTTTGATTAGCGCTAGTGCTTCTTTAGACTCACTTGGCTTACCTTGCTCGGCGTAGAGTTCAGAGGCTTTCTGAAGGTCATCAATCGCTTTCTGGTCTTCCTCTAGCTCGGCATAGGCGATTCCTCGCTGATAGTAAGCTTCTGCTTGATCGGGCTTGAGTTTGATAACTTCGCTGTAATCAGCGATCGCTCCGGCGTCGTCTTCTAACTCGGTACGAGCCAGTGCTCGATTCAAGTAAGCTTCATCATCCTTGGGATCGAGTTGCAGCACTTTGCTGTAATCAGCGATCGCTTTCTCGTAGTCTTCTAGTTCAACAAGAGCTACGGCTCGGTTGTAGTAAGCTTCCGTTTCATTGGGATTCACCTCCAGCACCTTCGACAACAGATCGACGGCTGCCTTGTAGTCTCCCGCATCAAGTTTGTCCAAACCCTGTTGGAGCAGCGCCTCAGGATTCCCTTGGATGCGGGGACTGCTGGGAGCAGGTGGTTTAATTTGAGGACTGGTAGACGCAGGCGGTTTAATTTGAGGACTGGTAGGAGCAGACGGTTTAATTTGGGGACTAGTAGGAGCGGGGGATGGTTTGATTTGAGGACTGGTAGGAGTGGGGGATGGTTTAGTTTGGGCACGAACTACAGGAGTCAATCCACCTACTCCGATAACAACTCCTAAAATTGCGATCGCTGTCTTGATGTTCATAAATCTACTTAGTGACGAGTGATTGGGTATTCAACAATCAGTTCAAGAGTCTATACCCACTCTGGTTGAGAGGCAATTATTCATTGTTCGTAGTAGCTGAACCCGATGATTCTGCCGAGGAAGGTGCAGCTCTCCGCCGCCGCGCCCGTGGAGCTTGTTGTGCCTGACTTGCTGAACCGGCTTCCAGACGCCGCTGCCGCCGCGCCCGTGGGGCTTGCCGTGACGGTCTAGAGGTCGAACTAGAGGCAGATTCCACCCGCCGCCGCCGTGCCCGTGGGGCTTGCTGGGACGGACTGGCAGCCGCAGATTCGACCCGCCGCCGAGAACGACGCGGCGTTTCTGAGGCACTCCTGGAAGAAGATGCTGTTTCCAGACGCCTCCGCCGACTAATCCGGCGTGTTTCCGACGCACTTGTGGAAGAAGAAGCCGTTTCCAGACGCCGTCGCCGACTAATCCGGCGTGTTTCCGAGGCACTTGTGGAAGAAGATGCTGTTTCCAGACGCCTCCGCCGAGAACGACGCGGCGTTTCCGAGGCACTCGTGGAAGAAGAAGCCGTTTCCAAACGCCGCCGCCGACTAATCCGGCGTGTTTCCGAAGCACTCGTGGAAGAAGATGCTGTTTCCAAACGCCGCCGCCGCCGGGGAGTCGATGACTCCGAGCTACGGCTGGAAGATGCCGATTCTGTGCGACGACGTTCGCGAGAACGACGCGATCGCTCCGATCCCTCTAGCTGAAAATCAACAGAAGCCACAACCCCCTGTCGTCTACCAGAAGAAGAACTGAACTTCCAATTTCTTGCCGCTCTCACAGCAGCTTCATCAAGTTCGCTGTTACCGCTGGAACGCGACAGCCGAACATTGGTGACATTCCCTTTGTCGTCAACATCAACACTGACCTTGGATGCGCCTTCGACGCCTTGCCGTCTCGCATTGCTTGGATAGTCGGGCTTGTCACATTTAACGCAACCGATTCGGCTCGATCCCGATCTCCTCGAAGGACGTTCTTCATCCCTGTCTCTTGGCTCAGTTCTTGGCTCGGTTCTCGGTTTGAAATTTCCCGGAACTATCGCTACATCCCTTCCGCTTCCCGGTTCTTTGCTGATGCCATTGCCGGTACCTGAGCCATTGCCGGTACCCAAGCCATTGCCGGTACCTGAGCCATTGCCCGAACCATTGCCTGTACCCGTACCCAAGCCATTGCCCGAACCATTGCCTGTACCTGTACCCAAGCCATTGCCTCTACCAGAGCCATTGCCGGTACCTGAGCCACTGCCGTTACCCAAACCATTGCCAGTACCCAAGCCATTGCCGGTACCTGAGCCTTGAGTGCTACTGCCCGTCCCAGAACCACTGCCTAGCAGGCTTCCCAATCCGCTTGCAACAGTAGATCCGCCGACAGCACTGCTTTTATCAGTTTGACTGCCACTATTTCCTGCACTTTCTTGAGTTTGTCTGGAGCCACTGATTCCTCTAACCAAATCTCTAAATCTTTCAGATGTTTGTTGCTGGAGAGAGGAACTTGCCTGTGCTGGAGCTGCTGGCTGGTCATTTTGTCGAGACGGCGCAACGGCAACCGATCTAGGCTGGGAAATCGGCTGCGAGCTACTTGTTAGATTTGGTTCCTCAGTGCGGTTAGGCCTCTGGGCAACGGGTTCTTCACGCTTGACAGGTGTTACTGGATCGGGAGCGAGTCGTTGCTCGACTCGTTGGGGCGTTTGAGCTGGTCGGAACGGTGGTAAATTGACCACGCGCGGCTGCTGCACTGGCTGCGTTTTTACGACTTCAGGTTGAGATGCTGGTGCAGAGGTCGTATTCGGTGTGCCGCCGCCTCCACCTGAACCGCCGCCTCCACCTGAACCGCCGCCTCCACCTGCAACTGAGCCTTCTCCCGATGCACTGCCAGAGCCAGTTAAGACACCTGAATCTCCGGCAGCAACTGATGGAGTATTCTCTTGTTGAGTTTCTTCTTTTAAAGTTTCTTCTTCCGGTTCTAAGGCTTGAAGGCTCTCAGGATCGACAACCTCAACTTCCATTGGCTCTTGTGCAATGATGTCAGATGTTTTCACCCAACGATTGCTCGTAGCCAGCACTCCGATATGGAGTGCTAGGGAACCGATGAGGCTACAGGCAATAAAAGACCTTAGAGCCTCTTCTTCTTTTTCTCGCTGCTGAACAGCAACACTTGACAAGCCCATATATTATTGCAAGTTATTTGCACTTGTTTGGTCAAGGTAAGATGCACTGAAGTAAATGTCAAGGGGGAGAGGCAGGGGAATTGGCTATTGCCACCCTGGTCAAAACCTCTTGAAACCTAGCCTCTATAAGTTTTTCAGCTTTGTAGTCGGCTTTAGTAAAATTACTCAATAAAAATCGTTCTTCTTAGGATTGGGAATAACTGCTTGACATAGATTCTCATTAGGTTTAATTTCTCTTGAGAACTATCTATCAGCTTTAAGACTCAAATAAGCTGGTAGGCTTAGCCTTGTTGATTGCCCTAGAGAACTTAGATGGGAATTAGTAATCTTTTTGTGGCGGGCGGTGTGGTCATGTGGCCACTCCTAGCATTTTCTATATTAGCGATCGCTCTCGTAATAGAGCGTTCAAGATTTTGGTATCGCATTAACCGACGGCAAGGTCGGGTTGTCCGAGATGTGATGAAGCTTTATCAGCACGATCCCGAAGCTGCTGTGCATCGGCTAAAACAGAATGTTGACTTGCCGATTGCGCGAATCTTTTTGGCAGCATTGGAACTGGAACAACCCAATCCAGAAGAATTTCGATTAGCGTTGGAAAGTGAAGCGCAAGCAGAGTTACCGGGATTGAAGCGATTCAATGTGGTGTTTGAAACGATTATCGCCCTTTCCCCTCTGTTGGGGTTGCTGGGAACGGTTTTGGGATTGATTACCTCCTTTGCCTCGCTGACTCTAGGGAGCGTTGGAGGCAGTCAGACAGTCGGCGTTACAGCAGGGATTAGCGAAGCGTTAGTTTCCACCGCCAGCGGGTTAATTGTTGCTATTTTTGTCCTTGTATTCTCCAATGCCTTTCGAGGGTTCTATCAGAGGCAGTCAGCGCACATTCAAGAGTACGGCGGTCAGTTAGAACTGTTATACCGCCGCCGTTATGAAAAAGGAGAGCCTTCTTATGCGACTACCCGATGAGCCGGATATCCCAGTGCAGATTAACATCGTGCCGATGATCGATGTAATCTTCGCCATTTTGACCTTTTTCATCATGTCCACGCTGTTTTTGACCCGTTCAGAAGGACTATCGGTAAATTTGCCGAAAGCAGCGACCGGACAAGCTCAGAAATCGACACCCGTAACGGTGTCAATTGATGAAGAGGGAGA
This sequence comes from Trichocoleus sp. DQ-A2, assembly GCF_039961915.1. Taxonomy (NCBI): domain Bacteria; kingdom Bacillati; phylum Cyanobacteriota; class Cyanophyceae; order Leptolyngbyales; family Trichocoleusaceae; genus Trichocoleus; species Trichocoleus sp. DQ-A2. Next base: position 239,560 of record NZ_JAMPKD010000009.1, on the reverse strand, counting down.
AATCGCACTGAACCGCCAGCCCATTGATTTAGAGGAACTGGAAACCGGAGTGCGATCGCTTATTCCATCTGAGCAAGAAACCCTCGTCGTGCTAAATGCTGATGAAGGAGTTAATCACGGTCAAGTCGTGGCGGTGATGGATCAGTTGCGTAAAGTTAAAGGTGCAAAATTAGCGATCGCTACGAAGAAATAATCCGTCCATTGGGTAAAAGATTATTTGTTATCAGTCGATAGTCATTAGTTTGTTGTTACTAACTAATGACTCATCACTCATGACAACTCCTTTTAACCCCAATCTTGAGCGGCTTGGGCTTCTGCTTGGATAAAGCGATCGCGTAAATTAGCCCAGTCTAGCTGTGTTCCTGAGACATCCTCAAGCAACTGCCCATCCTGCAAATACAAAACCCGATTGCAAAAAATTTGGGCTAAATCTAACTGGTGATTGACCATCACCACTGTCGTTTTTCCCTCGTTGCACAGTTGTGTCAATACTTGCAGGACGTAAGCAGCACGACCCGCATCTAGAGCAGATGTTGGCTCATCAAGTAATAAAATTTTAGGTTCAATCATCAGGGCACGGACAATTCCAACTAATTGCCGCTGTCCTTGCGACAGTTGCACTTCCGTCCGCCCTAACCAATCTTCTGGAATGTGCAGTTGCTCGATCCATTTGAGCAATTGTTGCTGAATTACCTGTTTTGTGACTCCTTGCAAAACCAGAGGATAAGCTAAGGCATCTCTGACAGTCATTCCCAAAAGTTTTGGTTCTTGAGAAACTAGCATTACCTGCCGCCGTAACGGAATAACCGGAAGCTTTCGATAATCTTGATTTTCCAGGTAAATTGTGCCAGCAGTGGGTTCTAATAGCCGGTTCAATAGCCGCAACAGCGAAGTTTTCCCGGCACCAGAAGGGCCAATTAAACACAAGCGATCGCCCGGAAATACCTCAAACGAAATTTCCTTCAATAAATACTGCGAACCGACTGGCGCTGCAAGGCTTACCCGTTCCAGCCGCAGCAAATCTTTTTGTCCTTTTGTGTCTTCGTAGTTCAAAAAATTATGTCAATCGTCCTTGTGTAGTCGCCATCCAAATTGTCCACGCATCTGTCACAAAAAGCAGCAGCGAGAACACTAACAAAATCAGATACATCCAAGGCTGAGACAGAGGACGAACATCAGTTGTATCAATTCCCGTCTTGTCTTCCACCAGTTTAACTAACCGAGCAAAGCCAACGACCCGCATCGGTAGCAAATAAGCTTTTTGCTCTGACTTGCTAACAAAGTAATAAACGATTCCACCTTGCCCCGTCGAGCGAAGTTTTAAATCTTTGACTTCTGCCCAAGCTAACGACCAACCTCTGCGGAAGAAACCGGGAACCCAGCGAGGATAAGTGACCTGGATCTTTTCATCATCCACAATTACTCGTTCACTGAGGACGCCAAATAACGGGACTAATCCCAAGGCAATTCCCAGCCACAGCAACCAAGGCGGTACGGGTGACGCAGATGCCTGTGACAAAAACGGTAGCGGAATCGTCAGTGCCAGGTAAAGCGCCATCAACGTGATCCGAATCAGGGGAGAAATGCGAAAAACGAAATGACTGGGATGCGCCGATTCCGACTGGGTTGATTCCGAGTGTAATTCAAGATTTTGTGACACGCTTTTAACTCAAAATCTAAAATTTAAAACTGAAATTGTTTTATCCTTGTGGCGTCCAAAGCGTTTGAGTGCCTTGTCCCCAAAATCCATCAAATTTGGTTACTTTGACATCTCCTAAAACCTGGGTTTGACAAGCTAAGCGACGGTTTGCCGTGGGAGAATGAGGAGGAAGCGATCGCCTGGTTTTGTCTTTCCAGTTGGCTTCGGAAACGTTTCCTTCTACTGCCACTGCACAGGTGCCACAAGTTCCAATGCCTTGGCAATTAATGATTTTTGCCTTGCCATTGTAGAGGTCGATGCCATTTTCTAGTAGCACTTTACGCAGATTGGCTCCCGTATTGCACTCAAACGTTTTTCCTTGAGCTGTTACCTTTGGCATAATGATGGATTCAACGAACCTGTTGAGTGACTATACTTATCTTCACTTTATTTTTACAGTTCTTTACAAAATTAGCTGTTAAATTTTCTCTCTCGGCTACAACTTCCCATGCACTCAGATCAAACAAACCGAATTTGGATTTACGACACGACGTTACGCGATGGTGCCCAACGCGAAGGGCTATCTTTATCCCTCGAAGACAAGTTACGAATTGCCCGAAAGTTAGATAAGTTGGGCGTTCCATTCATTGAAGGGGGTTGGCCTGGAGCGAATCCTAAAGATGTACAATTTTTTTGGCAATTGAAGGAAGAACCACTCTCCTTCTCAGAAATTGTCGCCTTTTGTTCGACTCGCCGTCCCAACACAACGGCGGCAGAAGATCCGATGTTGCAGCCCATTCTGGCGGCGGGAACGCGCTGGGTAACGATTTTCGGCAAATCGTGGGATTTACAGGTTACAGAGGGTCTGAAGACCAGCTTAGAAGAAAATCTGGCGATGATTGGAGATACGATTGAATATCTCCGCAGTCAAGGGCGGCGAGTAATTTACGATGCCGAACACTGGTTTGATGGCTATAAGCACAATCGGGAGTATGCGCTCAAGACCTTAGAAACTGCGATCGCAGCCGGTGCAGAATGGCTCGTTTTCTGTGATACCAATGGCGGCACGCTTCCTCACGAAATTAGCCAAATTGTCCGGGATGTCGCCAGTGTAATCGGAATCAACGCTCAGCAGTCAGAAGCCGGCAGTGAGATCAAAACTCAAGACCTCCCGCTTCTCGGCATTCACACGCACAATGATTCTGATACAGCCGTGGCGAATGCTTTAGCAGCCGTCATGGAAGGAGCCAGAATGGTGCAAGGCACCATCAACGGCTACGGCGAACGCTGCGGTAATGCTAACCTTTGCTCTGTGATTCCCAATTTGCAACTCAAACTGGGATACGACTGTATTCAAGATGAACAACTGCTACACCTGACAGCCGCCAGTCGTTCCATCAGCGAAGTCGTCAATCTAGCTCCCGATGAACACGCACCCTTTGTGGGTCGTTCTGCGTTTGCTCACAAAGGCGGCATCCACGTTTCAGCGGTTGAGCGCAACCCGTTAACTTACGAACATATTCAGCCAGAACAAGTCGGCAACGAGCGTCGAATTGTGATTTCCGACCAAGCTGGATTAAGTAATATTTTGGCAAAGGCTCGCAGCTTTGGTATTGACTTAGATAAGCAAGATCCCGCCTGTCGCCAACTTTTACGCCGCCTCAAGGAACTGGAGAATGAAGGCTATCAGTTTGAAGCAGCAGAAGCAAGTTTCGATTTGCTGATGCGCGAGGCATTGGGGCAGCGACAGCAAATGTTTGAACTCAAAGGCTTTCAAGTCCACTGCGATATCGTCAGGAATGCAAACGCCCTTGCTACTGTGAAAGTCGCTGTCAATGGCAAAGATATTTTGGAAGCTGCGGAAGCAAATGGTCCCGTTTCGGCGTTGGATGCTGCATTACGCAAAGCTTTAGTCAATTTCTATCCAGAAATTGCTGTATTTCACTTGACCGACTACAAAGTGCGGATTCTCGACAGTGGCGCGGGGACTTCAGCCAAAACTCGTGTTCTCGTGGAATCTAGCAATGGTCATCAGCGCTGGGCAACTGTGGGGGTTTCTAGCAATATTCTGGAAGCTTCTTATCAGGCAGTCGTCGAGGGAATTGAGTACGGTTTGCTGTTGCAATCTTCAGCAAGTCGGACGACAGAAGTTGCAACGACACAATTGTAGAAACCAGAGTAACTTACCTCTTTCTCGATAAGTTTTGATGGCGATCGCGTGATGAGAAAATCCTCAGGCGCGATCGCTTTCTCATCCGCCACAATAAAGCTAAACCAGTGCGAAGGAGAGAAGATGACTTTAACTGCCCAGCAACTAGATGCGATGATGCCTGATGCCAGTCAACTGTACAGTGATGAGCCAGAAATGGAAAGTTCTTTACACTATATGCAACTGCTGTTGCTTGTCACTTGTCTGGAATGGCTGTGGCGCGAAAGAGAGGATTTTTTTATCGGTGCCAATCTCACGATTTATTTTAGTCGGCAACAACTGAGAAATCGTGATTTTCGGGGTCCCGATTTCTTCTTAGTCAAGCAAACTCAAAAACATCCTCGCAATGCTTGGGTGGTGTGGGAAGAAGATGGCAAGTATCCCAATTTGATTATCGAGTTGCTATCAACTTCTACCGCCACGACAGACCGCAGTTTGAAGAAAGACTTGTATCAAGACCGCTTCCGCACGCCGGAATATTTCTGGTTTTCCCCAGATACGCTGGAATTTCAAGGTTTTCGATTGATGGGAAATCAATATCAGGAAATTGCCCCAAATGAAAAGGGCTGGCGTTGGAGTGAGGAGCTAGGCTTGTATCTGGGCGTAGAACAGGGACAGCTACGCTACTTTACTCCAGAAGGCGATCGCGTACCGACCCCAGAAGAAGCCGCTCAACAGGCTCAAGTGCAAGCTCAGCAAGCTCAAGCGCAAGCTCAACAGGCTCAATCCCAACTAGAACAAGAACGACAACGCGCCGAACGATTGGCTGAACGACTGCGATCGCTCGGTATCGATCCAGAGTAAGCGAGCGCTCTTACCCTATCTATCTATCTTTTGCTAGATGACGGCACAAAAACCGATAGAACTTGCGGAATCACCCGAAATCGGGCTGGCGTCTCCGTTGTTCTTTCCCCATCGGTATTAATTGGATAAGGTTTTCGAGTATATAACTCAATGTCTTTACCCTGGATGGTACGCACCCCCCTACCTATCGCAGATTTTCCCCGCAAAGCAGCAAATACCAACGGCAGGGTTTCCCACCAATGCTGAATTTCCAAACTATGCAGATCCAGCCTTTGGTCATCAATGGTGGCATCATCCGCAATCACTAAGCCACTGCCGTAATAGCGACCATTCCCCACCGTAATCTGCAAAGTTTTTACTTCGATAGACTGACCTTCCCAGTGGATATCAACCCAAAACGGTCGCACAGTCGAAATAACTTGCACTGCTGTAGCAATATAAGCAAAAACGCCCCAATGCCGCTTCAATCTTTTGGAGACTCTGCGGTTTACTTCTGCACTCAGTCCCAGACTGGCAATATTGAAAAAATATTGTCCGTTCACCCAGCCCAAGTCAATCCGTTGAATTTGACCACTGGCAATGATTTGACAAGCTTCTGGCAGCGACTGGGGAATATTTAGGGTTCTTGCCAGATTATTGGCGGTGCCTAAAGGCAAAATTGCCAAAGGTAAGTCAGTATCTAGCAATCCTTCGACTGCTGCATTGACACTGCCATCTCCACCCCCAATGATGACCAAATCAACCTGTTGGCAGTGTTTCCGAATAAGTTCAGAAAACTGCTTGGGATTTTCACTCTTTTCCTCTACAAGTTCAAAACCCAGTTGTTGCAATTGTTCAACTGCTTGCCGTCTGGCGTCTTGACCTCGTCGAGCATTCGGATTCACTAACAGCAGTGCCCGCTGACTCATTTGCATTGTTTTGAGGGAAATCGGTCATTGGTAGAAAGAAATTACCCCAATCCTCCCAGCCTCAAGTATATGCTTCCGATTGCAGCCTGCGATACTGTCTAGTTGTGTTGCAAAGGAGCTTCCAATCGCTCTTAGGGGATGCGACGGTAGTAATTTCCGTACAAAACTTGTCAAAACACTTGCCAGAACACCCTAATATACGCTACAAGGATAAAGGATTGCTTCCCTAGCGCATAGAATTCTACGCATTAAATCTCAGAAGCGGGAAGCTTTTTTACTTCGTAGTATTTACAAAACTGATTTCTAGACCCTATGACTCAGCAAGTAATTCACCCAATGGTGAAAATGCAGCGTCAAATGCATTCACTTGTAACATCGAATATTATCAAGCCCACAGATAAACTCTGGAAAATCGCTCTCCTCTATGGAGATGAGTGGTCTTACTGGAAAAAAGAACTGTTGGAATTTGGATTTACCATGCAAGATCCAGTCAGCGAATTGCTGGCGGTTGAAGCTTGGGAAGACGAGGATTAAAGGCAGGCGGTTAAAGCTTGGGAAAGTTCCCATGCTGATTGATAGCGATCGCTCGGTCGGGGTTCTGTCACTTTCTCTATCACTATCCGCAGTTGGGGTGTAATTGTCGGCATCCCTTCGACATTGAATCTGTAACCCATCCCCTTTCGTTTATAAAACTTTTGGGGGCTTTCACCACTTAATAGAAAAATTAGGGTCGGCCCGATTGCATATAAATCTGATTGTGTCACTGGCTGACCCCGATCTTGTTCTGGGGCGCTATAATCTGGGGCACCAATGCGTGTGCCTGGTGGCGTGCCAATTTCTTTGACTGCCCCGAAATCCAAAACAACCACCTGATTGTCCCGAAAGCGCACCATCAAATTTGCCGGTTTAATGTCCCGGTGAATGAGGGGCGGATCTTGACTGTGGATATAGCCCAAGATGTCACAGGCTTGAATCATCCACTCAATCGCCTGTTTAAGATGTACTGGCCCCTTTAGATAGATGCGCTTTTCTAAATCCTCGCCTTGGATCAGCTCCATTGCCAGGTATTTCTTGCCAGCCTCTACAAAAAAGTCATAATACTGCGGAATCCCTGAATGATGCAGTGTCTTGAGGGTACGAGCTTCTCGTTCAAAGAGTTCTCTGGCTTTAGAATTTTGTGCCATATCGGCATTCATTTCCTTTAACACCACGAGAGCCTCCCCGCGCAAACGTTCAGGGTCCCAGGCAAGGTAAGTGGTGCCCATTCCTCCTTGTCCTAGCGTCCGCAACACCTGATACTGACGGATGTGGCGATGTATCTTTACTAGAGGTTGCCCGCAGTGGATGCAGAACAAATTCCCCGGCGGATTTCCGGCGTGAGAACAAGCTGCTTCAGAACTGACTGCTGGCTGTGGGATTGGAATACTGCGTGCCCTTTCTCCAGACTTCTGAGAGAGGGTTGCTGGCTCTTCTGTGCTACTGAGTTGAAATTTTAGTACCGGGCCTCCTCGCGCCAGTTGAATGAGGGAATCATCTGATACCATCCCCTGAGAAATCAGGATGCCATTGACAAAGGTGCCGTTCGTGCCTTGATTGACCAACAACCATTGGACGGATGGGGTGCCTCCGTTGCTACTAGATGAGTTGCCTACTTTCCGAAGTTCTAGATGGTGCCTGGAAACCATGCCATCATTCAGAACTACGTCATTATCAGGGGCGCGACCAATCCGAATCGTGGATGCTCTTTGGAAGTTCCACTGCTGCGGAGAGGTAGACGATGGATCGAGAAGGGTCAGCGTAACCATAATAGTTTTGAGTTATTAGTTTTAAGTTTTGAGTTTTAAGTTTGAATTCAAAACTCAAAACTCAAAATTCAAAACTTTTAAAACATCTGATGTTGATCCAGGTTTGGTCGCACTTTCGCTCGGATAACCACCGCTGTGATGTTATCGTGACCGTTGTGCTGATTGGCGAGGTCAATGAGTTGCAAAAGACCCTGATCTAGGTTGGCTCTAGAACTTAAGAGAGGCAAAAGGTGAGTTTGCCAGTGAGTTTCTATGAGGTCGTTGTCTGATAAACCATCGGAACACAGAAGCAATAAAGTATCTTCATTGAGTTCCAAAAATTGGACATCAGGACGGACAAAATTTTCGTCTCGCGGTCCCAAAGCTTGGGTCAGCTGGTAAGCATCAGGTCGATCGTAGGCGATGGCAGGATCTACCCCGCGCTGGATTTCCCGTTGACCCACTTCGTGGTCGATTGTAATTTGTTCTAAACCGCGTTTGCGGCTGAGACGGTACAGGCGGCTATCCCCAACATGAGCGATCGCTACCTTCGTATCCTCAATCAAAACCATGACAAGGGTCGTCCCCATTCGTCCAGAGCCAGAGCGTTCTTGCTGTTGGTTAATATCAAAAATCGCTTTATTGGCTAAAAGCACTGCCTCTCGAATGCGGTCTTCTGTTGGTAAACGGTTTTGCCAATTGTCTTGGAAATAGCGCCTGACGGTGTCCACCGCCATCACACTGGCCACTTCGCCCCCAGCGTGTCCTCCCATTCCATCGCAGAGAATATACAGCCCCCGCGCTTGGACGGTTCGACCTAGTGGAGTTTCCTGCTTTTTAACTTCTGTGTTGATGCCGAAGTTGTCTTCATTGTGTTCCCGTTGCCGCCCGATATCCGTGGTACCCGCATCGTCGAGACTGAGCAACTGCATCGGCAGGATGATGGTGGGCATATCATCGCCCTCGCTGGTGTCAGGAACGCGATCTTCTGAGGTGAGGGGCGGCTGAATCCGAGTTTTTGAGGTTTGAGAATCTTCTTGTTCTTGAGCGATCGCTTGTAGCTGCGCTCTCAGCTCTAAGGGGGTTTGAATCTTACCGCTTTGTAGGTTAACCAATAGTTGATCCAGAGAATCTAATTGCGATCGCCCTGATAGTTCAAATAATTTTTGCCACACTTGCCCCAAATTTTCGAGTGACAGGGTTGCGTTGGCTGGCTCTTTATACAAGCGTTGCAGGCACAGTGTCTGATCTTCATCCACCCGCAGATTTGATAGCTCCAGCAGACTCTGACGCATTTGCCAGGGTTCTAGTGCTACCCACAATTTCGTCATTTCATCTAGCCAGTACAAAATCTGCAACAGCGGAATTTGAGCATCATTGTCCAAGTCATTAAGGAGAGGCCACTGGGAACGGTCTTCTAACAGCACAACGGAAGTTCTGTCCTGCTGCCATGCATCGTGAATCGCTGGCAGGGTCGGGGACAACTTATTCTGTAAATCCAAATAGGCTTGTGCAATATTGGGAATACTTTTGGCGGCTAAAGAATTTACATTCAGCGTCTGGTCAATAAAATTACGGTTTTTGACCGATTCCGCCGCAGAAGACATCGATTCCGAGCTACTTGCAGCATTCGCTGCTTCAGCACCTTGTAGCTGCTCCATAATGGCGGTCAGCGGAGCTTTTTGGAACGGCTGGCAATCCAAAACTCTCACCATCACCTCAGCGCTGTCCGAATTGGTCGGTAGGGAGTCTAGCAATTGATAACGCTGTTGAGGGTCTAAATATACAACCTGTGGCGTTAATTGAGTCTCCCCGCTACTGCTATTTTCAGGGGTTGTCTGTGTGGAAGTGTCCGCAGCCGAACTTGAGGCGGTTAATTCGTTCTCCGCCATTGGAGTCTGAGCATCTGTTGATGAAACAGATGCGGAGGGTGACATTGTAGAAGCTGAAGAATTTGCGAATAAAGTGTTTTCCTCTAGTGAAGAGGTTGCCTGCAACTCCCCGGCCCCTGAAGCGTTTGGCAAGGGTACAGTTGCCCCGTCCAGGTCAACTTCAACTGTAAGGTCTGCTGGCATTGTAGCTGCGTCTGAAGCCGCAGCCGGTGACGGCGGTGTTGTTTCAGCAGTCGGGGCGCTCTCTGCAACTTCCATATTTTCGCGAGAATCAGATGTTGCCGCTTCCTGCCCAAGCATGGGAGTGGCGGCTGCGGCGACTTGCGAGTTTAAATCTTTCGAGAGAATTGCCCACCACACCGTTCCCGTCGTGGCACCACATTTGGGACACTCTACGAGATTAAATGGCACTTGAGTTGTGCATTCAGGGCAAACTTTGTGGGTTAGGGAAGTTCCACATTTTTGACAAAACTTGTTGGTATTTGGATTTTCAAACTGACACTGGGGACAGACAAGCATGGCGGAACTTCCTCGATTCCCGTGTGGTGTTTTAACTTAAGGGAGACAAAGTAACTGCGATCTAGTTTGCCACGTCACAATCGAAGCTTCCAACTTCAACGGGTAGAAGTCTTAAGGTCAGCGTTAGCAGACGGGGATGCCATACGCACGTCTTGCACCCTCAATGATTCGTGCTACGTCTACATTACGCGATCGCTCAGTGGATAGCGATCGCAACTCATCACTACTGAATGCGGCTAGCATCAGTTTGACACAGCTTCTTTAATAGTTCTAACTCAATTGAAGTTAGATCGCGCCACTGTCCGGGTTCTAGACCCACAAGAGACAAGTGAGCGATCGCAACTCGCACCAGCCGCAGCGTCGGAAACCCTACCGCCGCCGTCATCCGTCGTACTTGCCGGTTCCGTCCCTCCGTCAAAGTCATTTCCACCCATGCTGTCGGCACATTCTTGCGAAAGCGAATCGGTGGATCGCGAGGCGGTAGTTGTGGTTCATCGGGTAACAACTGCACCAATGCCTTTCGCGTCCGGTAATCTTGAATAACCACACCTTCGCGCAAATGTCTCAGCGCCTCTTCATCCGGAATACGTTCCACCTGCACCCAGTAAGTCCGGGGATGCCCAAATCGAGGATTGCTCAAGCGATGCTGCATTTGCCCGTCATTCGTCAACAGCAACAATCCTTCACTATCCCAATCCAAACGACCGACTGGATAAACCGAGGGAACGGGAATGTAATCTTTCAGCGTGCTGCGTTTCTGCTCAGTTGGAGTGTTGTCCGTAAACTGAGTTAAGACGCCATAAGGCTTGTAAAAAATCAGATATCGGTACACAAATCAAGGTGTTGGGAATTGGAAAATGGGTAATTGGTAATTGTTCATTCCGATGACCGATTACCCACAGCCCATTAATTGATTTTGACGCGGAAACGGACAAAACCAAAGTTACTACCAGCAACATTAGAAACATCACCCAAATTTACAATAACCGACCCATCCGGATTGGTTTGGTTAGAGCAAGCATTTCCCGTCGGTAATGGGACCAAAGGTGATAAGAATGCCCCAGCGTCTGTATCTGAAGCATTCGTTGGGTTAGTAACCGTTCCTGCGCGATTCAGCGACATCCCGCTACCTGAACCAAAACTATTGGTGATAAATGTAGTCCCTAATGGAATTGCGTCACAGAATCTGACGTTATTAATTGGGCTACCACCATCAGATAAGAAGTAGATGGTGTATTCAACTTCATCGCCGCTAGTCAAAGAATTCTCTGATGGTATTTTGATAACTCCAATGGGAGATAGTTGAGAAAAGCCCGAAGCATCATCATTTGCGTCATTGGGGTCATTTCCAAAGCTGCTGAAATTAATCCCGCTAATCGGAATACTATTTCTCGTTGCATTGGTAATTCGCTTCACCAAACGCAGACGCGGTACTCCAGAAGCAGCAATCGTCAAGCCAGTCTTGTCAGCAGGACCAGTATCTCCATAGGGCGCTTGATTAATGCTGCCAGATGGAGTGTTAGCATCGGTAGGCACTCCTCCAGGTGGAAAGCCAGGGGTTGTAGAGGTGGCAGTAGCTTGATTGAATAAGTTGCCAGTGACTCCACTGCCAACAGTAGCATCCACTGTGACGGTAATCGTGCCATTCGGTGCTAACACGGCTCCGGCAGCGAGTAGGGTATTGATGCTAGCACCGTTATAAGCTGTATTAATCGCAGCACTGCTGCCCGTTCCGGCGACCGTAACGGTAGGTGTTGCAGCCAGAGTTAGTCCAGTCGGTAAAACATCTGCAATCTGGAACTCGTTAACGGCACCAGATCCCGTGTTTGTATAAGTAATCGTATAGCGGACGCGATCGCCCGCTGTCACCGAACCTGTCCCCTCCGCATCCGTTGCCAGGGCGACGGACTTTGTTCCGGAAACGATGGGCGTTGCCACCACACTCAGTAATGTTGGGTCGTCATCCCCTGTAGGCCCCAAGTTCCCCTGATTAGTCCCATCATCCAATCCCTGCGGCAGATCGCTTGGACCTGCCACTGCATCTGTAATTGAGGGACTCAATCCTCCTACTGATGTTGCACTAGCTTGGTTGGCAATCGTCGTATTCGCTCCCGCCGTCACCCGAGCACGAAACTTGATGACCACCTGACCGCCGCCTGAACCCAGCGCCCCTGTAGGGTTAGCATTAGTGAGATTCGTGTCAGTTGTGCCGTTGTAATTGGGGTTCCCTGTTACTGTTGTCCCATTTCCAGAAAAAGTAAAACTATAACTGCCGGGAACAAAGGCTAAGCTATTGGGGAGAGGGTCAGTTGCTAGAAAGTCAGTAATAACGGTGCTGGGATTGGAGTTCGTATAGGTAACGGTGTATTCCACCACATCGTTAGTAGTTAAAACACCATTGTTATCGGCATCCGTGAATAGACGTACAGATTTAGTTCCGCTAGGTTCAAACGGGCTAATAAATTTGATGATAGTCGGGTCATTAGGACCGCCAGTGGGCTGGGTGACATTGTTGCCTGTACCTACACCAGGATCGCCCGGATTGTTGTTAGAACCAGGTGCCGTTGGATTATTGCTATCACTGGCGTCTGTGAGTACAGGATTGCCATTATCGCCTGCATAATTTACTCTTCCTTGGTTAGCAATCGGGCTAGCAGATCCGGGTAGAATACGGGCGTTAAAGGTAAGAGTCACGGTGGAATTTGCTGCTAGGGTTCCGGGATTGGTCAATGCAATAGGGTTCCCTGTGCCATTGAAATCATCACTAGGTAGGCTAGAAGCGGGTGTAAAACCTCCAGAAACATTGATGGTATTCCGCAGTACCCGCAACTGCACCGGAATCACATCACTGATAACTAAGTTATTGATAGGGGTGTTAGTAGGATTTCTGACAATAATTGTGTACTGAAGGCCATCACCGATGGTGAGTGTTTGAGTACCATCGTTGTCGTTGACAAAGCGGACGGATTTATTGGCAAGTGGTACGGGAGCTGAGCCGACCGTGATACCCGTTGGCGTGCTTGGAGAACCTTGATTTGGGTATGGGGACTGATCGATGTTTCCTTGCGGAGTGGTGGCATCAGTAGGCACTCCACCAGGCGGGAAACCAGGGGTATTTGAAGAAGCAGTAGCTTGGTTGAATAAGTTGCCCGTAACACCGCTGCCAACAGTAGCCTCTACGGTAACAGTAATTGTGCCACTGGGTGCTAGCACTGCCTCGGGATTGAGTAGAGTATTTACACCAGAACCATTGTAAGCGGTATTTACACTGGCATTGGTACCCGTTCCCGCAGGGGTGACAGTGGGTGTGCCAAATAGGGTTAACCCAGCAGGGAGAGGATCGACTATTTGGAAATTAGTAGCAGCAGATGAGCCTGTGTTGGTGTAGGTAATTGTATAGCGAATGCGATCGCCCGGTGTCAGCGAACCTGACCCATCTGCATCTGTTGTAAATTGAACGGATTTCGTTCCAGAAACAGCAGGAGGACCAGCACTAATGGTGGTCGTGTCAGTAGCAGTTTCGTTGATGTTGGTAGGACCACCGAGATTGTCTTGGTTAACTGGATCGGTCACATCCTTGGGTCGGATTACAGTTGCCGTGTTACTTAACGTTCCTGTAGCGGTGGGAGATACAGTACCAGTTACGGTATAACGTGCCCTCGCCTTGCTGTTTAAATTTACAGTTGTATTGATGACATTTCCCGTCCCGCTATCGGCACCACAGGTACCCGTGGTAGAACCTGTTAAAATGACGCAAGTCCAGCTGACACCGGTGATTGATGCGGGAATCGTGTCTTGTACCCCAACTCCTATTACATCGCTCGGCCCATCGTTATAAACCTCTATCGTGTAGGTAATGAGGCCACCTGCTGTTACAGCCGCTGGACTGTGTGTTTTGGTAATCTGCAAGTCAGCTGCTTTGATGTTGATACCGCCAATAAGACCTGTTGCCTGAGAAGGGTAGTAAGTCCAAGTATCAATGCCCTTTAGATCCCCAAAGCCCGTACCTGTATTGTTGCCGAATTGATGTATATTTCCAGGGGCACTGTTACCACCCACTAACAGCTTAATGGGATTGGATGGTCCACCAGTGTTACCTAAAGGAGTGTTGTTTCCATCTGTATCGTCATAGTAGACAGTAGAGGGATTAGGGCCGGCTCCTGGCTGAGTTCGGGTTATAATTAGCCCTCCAGAACCTTCTGCATCTAGCAAAGGAAAGTGTGCTTCCCCAGCATTGATAGTTAGTTGGGCATTATAGGTAAAGGTGGCAGCAGGTACGGGATTGCCTAATCCATCCTTACCATCCCAAAAGGCTGTATTAGGTCCTGGTGCGGCTGTACCTAGGATTACTCTGTCAATTTGGTCTGTGAAACTACCATTGTTATTAACATCAATGCTAATGGTGTAGCTGCCTTGGGAGGAATTAGGATTAATGAAGTTAAAATTTCCACCAAGCGGTGAAGTACCGGCTTGATTTGGAGTGTTATTTTCTGCTCCCGTAAAAGTAAAATTTGTGCCAGGAGAAGGAAGTTGTGGAGTAGTTGCATAGCCGAGTGCCGTACTGAGTCCAGCGATCGCAGATAGATTGGGAGCGTTGAAGAATAATTTATTAGTAAAGTCTTGTGCTGTGTCTGGATCGTCAGGTTGCTGGAATGTTGCGTTTAGTGGTGGAAAATTAGATTGTGGTGGTCCTAGATTGATTGAGTGATAAAGTGCCTGACCGCCAGAAGTAAATCCTCGGTTATTTGAGAAAAAGATAAATCCATTTGGATCGAGGTTGTTGGTATCAACACTGTATTGAAAGCCATCCTTTGTTTGAACGAACAGATTTGAATTTACTTTAAAATTTAGTCCATTACCGCCTGTAAGCAGTGCCAAATAATTACTAAACACACGACCATTTATATCTAGAGTAGAGGCAGCATTAGCGCGTACTGTAATATCCCAAATAGCAACGCCACTACCCTGCTGAGAGTTAAAATTGTCAGGATCATCTGTAATGCTGGCTGTAGGCGTTCCCTGAACGATACTAGCTGGATTCCCCCCTGCCGGACCATAGAAGGCTACTTGGTAAATTCCATTACTAGGAACTGTGAAAATACAAGGGTCGTAACCACCAGCCGCAGGCAACGGTCCAGCATTTTCCTGGCTGCTGCTGGTAATCTTACCCTTAGTAGGCTGGGTTGCTTGACAATCTAATAAAGGAGTTGTTGTAGAAGTAACATTTACCCCAGGAGCAAATACAACTGCATTTCCGACCGTAGTACTATTGGCATTTGGTACACCAACAGCACTTGAACCCAGATTTATAACTTCTCCAGCGTTGGCATAAACTTGTAATAAAGTGCGTCGAGGAACACCAGATATAAAAGCTTGAGGTCTCCATTCTGTTAGGGGCCTGGCTCCCCCCCCCGCTACTATTTGTTTAGTCCCTTCCGCATGAGCAGGTTGCACCCAGAATGTATAACCACATATTGAAAGGGCAAAACTACTAACAAGTAATCCTTCCCAGGAAATTCTGGTGGGTCTTGCTACCGTATTCTTTTTTAGAGATAGACGCATGAATTTGTAGGAGTTAGATCAATTTAAGTAAAAATTTATTTTGAATACTTAGATAAGTTAAAACTTTTTGGTAGAAATAAATTATTTATACATTTCTTTTTTAGAAAGTCAAAGATTTTTATAAACAAATCGTTGCAATTTGTTTATAAACAATTTCTGTTAAACAATAGTAACATTCAACAAGATTTGATTTTTTACTTCATTCATTTTTATTTATAATTTCAAATCTTGAATTAGTGCTTTACTCAATCTATCTTGACGCGGAAGCGGGTAAAACCGTAATTACTACTCGTTGCATTAGAAATATTGCCCAGATTTACAATTACTGCTCCGTCAGCATTATTTTGGTTAGGACAACCATTCCCCGTAGGCAATGGGGTAAGCGGTGAGAAAAATGTCCCTTCATCTGCATCTGAAGCATTAGTCCGGGACGCAATTGTTCCAGCACGATTCACCGAAATTCCCGTACCTGCACCAAAACTATCAGCGCTAAAGGTTGTCCCTGTGGGAATTGGATCGCAGAATCTGACATTGTTAGCTGGAGCCGTCCCATCAGAGAGAAAATAAATCGTGTACTCGACTTCGTCGCCGCTTCTCAAAGCTGTTTCAGCCGCTATGGTGGAAACTCCTATAGGCGACAGTTGCGACCAGCCAGCTGCATTGTCATTGTCGCTATTTGGGTCATCTACAAAACTATTGAAGTTAACCCCACTCAGCGGCGCACCGTTTCTAGTCACAGATGTGATTCGCTTCACCAAACGCAGATTCCCATTCCCAGGGGAAGCAACCGTCAGCACAGTCGGATCATCATCTCCAGTATTGGCAAGGTTTCCTTGATCAATTCCATCATCTACAATTTGAGGCAAGTCGCCATTCCCTTGAATGGCATCTGTAACCGACGAGTTAACGGTGCCACCTGTTGATGTAGCAACAGCTTGGTTGCTAATTTGCACCCCAGCAGCCGCCGTAATAATTGCCTGAAACTTGATGACCACCCGACCACCATTTCCACTTAATGTGCCCAAGCTTGTGGAATTGGTAAGGTTCGGGTCAGTTGTCCCGTTGTAGTTGGGATTCTGTGTCACTGTTGTTCCAGTACCAGAGGCTGTAAAGCTATAACTGCCAGCGACAAAACTCAATTTACTGGCATCAATGCTGTCAGTTGCTAGAAAGTTAGTGACTGGGGTAGCAGAGTTATTAACATAGGTAATCGTAAATTCAACCGTATCTCCAGTGGTGACAGAAGCGCTAGCATCTGCGTCTGTGACTAGACGAACTGATTTGATGCCAGTGGGCGTAACTGGGTTCGGTTGAATGGTAGTCGTAGTGCTTGATGTGTTGTTATTGGGATTGGGGTCAGTTACATCATTGGGTCGCGTGACTGTTGCTGTGTTGCTTAATTCTCCAGATGGAGTTATGGGAGAGATAGCACCTGTAACGGTGTAGGTAGCAACAGCTCCGCTATTTAGATTTACTGTTGTGTTGATAGCATTTCCCGTACCGCTAGCTTGTCCGCAACTACCCGTGCCTGTAGTAATGGCGCAAGTCCAAGTGACCCCAGTAATTTGAGCGGGGACGTTGTCTGTTACCGTTGCTCCAGTTACATTAGAGGGACCGTTATTCGTAACGGTGAGGGTGTAGGTAACAGGACTGCCTGCAACCACTGGGTTCGTCACCAAGGTTTTTTGAATCTGCAAATCGGCTTCGGATATGGTGATGCCTTGCTCAAGATTGGTGAGTGTAGATGGGTAGTATGTCCAGGTATCAATACCTCTGTCATTACCAAAACCTTGCTGACCAGAGCCTTGAAAGGCATGGGCACCATTGCTGCTGGAAATCCCCGCCAGGGCGCTTAAAGGTTTAGGTGCTTCTGCCGGAGGTGATTGAAGGTTGTTTACTAAAGGAGCGTCATTATAGTAGACGGTATCAGGAGCAGGAGGCGGATTACTTGCCGGAGAGGGATTATTAAGTCGCAGGATTTTCAAGCCATTTGGGTTGCTTTCAGGGTCTAGAAACGGAAAATGAATTTCACCTGCACTAAGTGCGATTTGGGCACCGTAAGCGATATTACTAGGAGGGATAGTCGCTCCATTCGCATCTAAGCCATCCCACGGTACGGTGTTGATCCCAACATCTGCGGTTCCTACCAGTACGCGATCGTTTGCGTTGCCGTATGTCTTGTCTTGGTTGAGATCGAGAATAATCTGATAACTGCCCGATGCCGGAGTGTTAAAGCTGAAATTTCCCCCCAATGGAGCAGTTGTACCCGCTTGTCCGCTTGTCCCTTCCGTGCCTATAAATTTAAAATCAGTGGGAGTCGGAGGTACAACGGCTGGCGTCAGCAGCCAAACGGAACCTGGAGTGGTTGCAGGAGCGCTGGCTGGATTGATGGGTGCAGATTGCGGCAGGTCATTGTTCGGTTTGTTAAAGAAAATTTTATAGGTAACATCCGTCCCGAAATCTGGCTGATCCGGGTTGTATACATTACTCCCTACCAGTGGAACAGATTGGTAAATCGGATCGCCGTTTGGATTTGCCGTGAAACCTTTGTTATTGGCAAAGAAAATAAATCCAAAGGGTTGGAGACCATTTAGATCGATTTGGTACTGATAGCCTTCATCGGTCAGAATAAAGGCTTGGGAGCGGAGTGGGAGTCCGTCCCCTCCTAGATTCAGAGACAGATAATTGGCATAGGCTCGACCGGGGATAGGTGTAGACCCCTGTGCGACAGTAACATCCCAAGCTGTCACCACAGCAAGATCGGTGGGCTGAGTCCAGCTAGTAGGAGCGTTGGCAAGGATTGCGGGCGGGTCGTTACCAAAAGCAGAAACATTAGGATCTGGACTGACAAAGTCGATTTCCCAAACACCACCTTGACCATCTGCAACTTCAACTTCACAAGGGCTATATCCTTGGGGATTGGAAGCCTGAATCTGAGGACCGGCAAGCTCTTGAGCACGATTGGCGATCAGACCCGTGTTCCCGCAACTCCCAGTACTACCATTAGGACGAGTGTAGTTGATAATCCCTGCTCCTATGCCGACAGCGCTGGAACCAAGATAGATGGTTTCTCCTGGATTAGCGAAAACTCGAATTCGGCTTCTACGTGCTATTGGAGTGTTTAGAAAAGGCTCGTTTAGATAATATTCCAAGTAAGGACGATAGCCAGTGTTGTTGGTCAGTTCCCGGCTGCCTTCAGCAAATGCTGCTTGAGTCCAACCGCTAATCGCGCAAATGGATAGGGCAAGGCTGCTGAAGCGACAAATCCAGCGGCTAACGGAGGCGCTAATGTTTTGCAAGTGTTGGGATTTTAACGGCGAACTCACTCTGCTTTCTCTCGCTAGGGGTGAAGACATCAAGATGGGAGGGAACAGATAACGGGTTAATGGCGGTTAGAAACCGATGGGTAACGATTCTTACTCCAACTGCAAATCTTCTTCTTGGACAAATAGCTCAATGCCTCTGGCATCTTGGAAGATAAATTCGACCCGACGATTCCGGGCATGATCTAGACGGTTTCTTCCAGTTACTCGTGGTTGAGATTCACCCAAAGCGCGAATTGTCATGCGTTCTGGGGCAATGCCTTGCCGTAATAAATAATTTCTCACTGCGATCGCTCGCCGATTTGACAAGTCAAAATTATAAGCATCGCTAGCACGAGGGTCGGTGTGACCTCGAAGCTCAACCACAATCGGGGGATTTGCTTGTAAAATTTCGGCAATTCGCTCCAGAACTCTGGCACTTTCTGGACTAATCGTGGCTTTGTCGAGGGCAAAGTGGACGTTGGTTGGCACCTGGATGCGGATGGGTTCTGGCGGTGGTTCTTCCGGTGGCACTTGTACCACTGGCGGAGCGGGTGCGGTGGTACATTGAGGAATTGTCCGCAGTCTGCTTCGCAATATATTCGTGCTGGTAAAGTTGGTGGTAGAAGAGAGGTTCACCTGATCGCCGACTGGTGACGGTGACACAATTTCAGCATTGGCAGCGGGTTCGGAGGTACCGTATTTTGGGATTGTAGCGATCGCGCTGACTCTATCTCCCGGTTGCAAATTATCAACCGTGACACTAAATTTCCCCTCGTCATCTGCTGCTATCGTCGTCAACGGTTCGCTGAGAGGGGCATAGGGCGTCTCGGTATTCTCCTTCACTTGATAAACTGTCACCTGAGAACCCGGATCGGCAGTTCCAGACAGATTCGTTTTATTACCGAGTACAAAAAATTCGCGGCTAATAAACTGGGGAGCATTAATCGCTGAGTTAGCCGTATCCAGGCGACGATTGGGCGAATTCCGAGGTGGATTAGGGCCATCTCCTCGTTGGTACTCTTGGACACCCGTGTTTTGTTGAGCAATTAAGTCAATGCTCAAACCGTCTAAATCGAAGTAGCGATTGGATTGAATGAGATTGCGATCGCTCTTGGGATACGATGCAACCACGACACCCGGTCCGGTTTGATGACCGATTTGGTTCTCGATCACCTGATGATCGTTCCCCATTAAGTAAACGGCTGCCCGACGCAAGCGACGACCGTTATAAATAATTTGGTTATTATTAATCTGCGCCGCGCCTTGGGGTTTAAATAAAAAGACACCACTACCATCGTTGCCGCAAATCAAATTAGCGCTAACCTGCGTGTTATCAATCCTTCCTTCTAAGCGAATCGCATCGGGCATTCCCGCAATCCCGTTGCCAACAATAATGTTTTCTGTCACTTGCAAATTCTCAGCTTGGACAGAGGTAATAATCCCGCTACCATCGTGGTTAGCAATTCGGTTGCGTTGAATCGTTGTTCCTAAGCTGTTAAAGACAAATACCCCAAATGCCGAAGTTTGCTGTGGCACACTTTGATCGGGCAAAATCCCTAACCAGTTGTTTTCAATTACTACATTTTTTGGGGAATTAGGAATGGGTGTTAGTTCGCCTTCCTGATTCTCTATTAACTTTTGACCATTCGCAGCTCCCTTAATCGCAGCAGATTGAGGATTATCGATAAAAATATCTGCGGGTGGCAAGGTTGCAGTGGCGCGATGGCGAGAGGTAAAACCATAGAGGCTTAATCCTCGAATCGTCACCCCATCCGCAACAACTGTTAAGCCACGGAAGACTTCTCGATTGGCAGCGGGAGCGATCGCGACTACCGGAATCGGAATTGCAATCTCGGCAGTTGCAGATCCTTCGGGGTCATACTCTGGTTGCGTTGTACCATCAACAATTAATCCCGGACGAGCTAATGGTGGCAACACCTCAACGAGGCGGATGGTGGTATCTGCTGACGGCAAATTAAAAGCAATCAGCGTCGTACCAACATTACTTGAAACCAGACTTTGTTCGGCACTACTAAGACGATCTAAAGGTAATGTCCCATTAACAATCTCAATCGCTTCCCTCAGCGTTAAGGCATCATCTGGATTAACGGCTCCATCCTGGTTGCTATTAACAACAACTTTTAAATTTTCTGTCTGAGCAGTTGCAGAAACAGGCAACAGTAAAAAAACAAAAGGTAAGAGAAACTTTTTAGCGTTCATTTGTAGTCATTCGTGATTAGCGATCAGCGATTGATAATTGGTTATTCTTTACCGATTACCCATTACCAATTACCCCTTTCTCATTCCCCATTACCTCTCTACCGCGACTGGTTGCACCTGGGACTCTTGCTGCTGTGGCGGTGATACTTTTTGTCGCCCGAAGCCGCCGAGTAATTCATTTACCTTCAGCGTTAAGCCAAAATAAACGCCACCCTCTGACCGATAGCCGCTAAAATCGCGGTCATCTACACTGCCAAAGCTATATCCCAGAGACGCTCGCAAGTCTGGCGTCACATAATAACCTGCCTCTAGAGCAAAGCCGGTTTCATTAAAATTCGTATCAGGTTGTCCAATCCAGCGAGCTTCCCCCGCCACATCCCAGCGATAGCCCAGGCGGTACATCGTCCGGAACTGTGCCAGAAATACAGTCGAAGAGTTACTGAAGTTATTGGCTAAATCAGTAGTGCTGTTTCGCATGGCATATTTGCCATAAAATTCCCACCGCCAGGAAGGAGCATAAATCGCCTCAGCCGCGATGATGTGATCTCTGTAACCCGTGCCACTCCCGAGTAGCAACGTCTCTGGGATTGTGGAGGGGTTGCGGCGATATTCATAACTCAACAAACCATTCCACTTGTCAGAATTGGGATTGCGGTAAGCCATGCCCAGCTTGACATTCATGGTGTCTCCCAAGGCGTATAACAACTGGTTAGAAGCACTTGCCTGTTGATAGCGCACCAAAGCAGTCAAGGAGGGAGAGAGTTTACCGGCAGCAGCGCCAGAAATCACAGTGTTACTGCCGCCAGAGCCGGTGCGATGCTCGAATCGGGCGGATGCTTGGAAATTGGGATTGTCGGTATATTCCACCCCGACACTATAGGCATCACCGCCGCTGAGTCCCAAGGCGGAGGCACCTTGTCCGGTCGCGTAGGGCTGTTCAAATCGCGGTCCGGCGGCGGTGCGGCTAAACAAGTCGCTGAAGATATGCTCGTAACCCAGATGCACTCGCAATCCGGGGGCAACAACCCAGCGATGGTTCAAACCGACCGCCCCTTGTCCGGTGATGGTGTTGAAGCCGCTGATAATCGAGTAGCGACCTGTAATGGAGGTGTTTTCGCCGAGTTTTTGTTCTACCAGTGTGTCCAGACTGGTGATGGAATTGCGACCAAAGACTCTGGTGTCTACAAATTGGTGGGCGAGTCGCAAAGCTACGCCTTCCATGACTGCCCAGTCCAGCCCGAAGGTGGTACGGTCGGGATAAAGGGCGTCGCTACTGTTTCCCAAGTTCAGTTCATTTTGTGCCCGAAAAGTGAGGGCATCATTTAAAGCAACGTTGAGGCGGGAAACAAGTTGGCTGGCGTTGCTATCGAAGGTGTCGCCGATGCGGTCGTCGCGGGAGCGGTTGACGTATTCTAGGCTGAGGTCTGAAGCCCCAAACTTTTGTAGAATTCCGGCGCGAATCGTGGTCAGAGAATTATCAACTTTTTCTCCGGGTGTGGGTTGGGGTTGAGGGTTAAAAATATCAAAAAATTCCACCCGTTCTAAGGGCGCAGTGCCAAAATTTACCTCGTGGTCGTAGCCAGCAGTAAGCGAAGTGGTTTGGCTAAGTTGGGCGGCAATATTTGCCCCGTATCTCGTTTGACCGGGGGTAAAACTGGTTGTCGCATTATTGGAGAAATTTTCCTCGACAGAACGGTAATAAGCGCGAGCGAGAATGCTTTTAGCGATCGCACCATACGCTTCTAGTCGATAAGCATTGCCGTTCACATCTCCGTTAAAGGGAGAATTATGGGCTGAGCGGGCATATTCCCCAACAATTTGACCGCTATTCCCTAAAGGGAACAGGAAATCCGCACCCAATAGCTCAAAATCCTGCAATCCCTCATCTTGCCGAAAATAGCTACCTCCCACCCAGGCTTGGCGATTCAAGTCCTGAGAGAAGTTATACTGCGCTCGTCCTGCATAAATATTTGTCTCTTCGCTATCAACCCCTTCATGCTGGTAAGTGACGACAATTCGCTGCACCTGAGTCACGCCAAACGGGTCAAATCGCGTGGCAAAGATGGGACGACGGAATAGCAGCGTCCCCCGGTCGTAGTCAATTTCGTAGTCAGGCCCACGAACCAGGGGTTTGCGCGATGTCACCGTTCCCGGACGATTAATTTCTTCGGTTTCCAGGAAAACACTTTCACTACCGGGGACAAGCAGACGACGGGACAGAAAGTAATAGCCGCTGGTACCATTGGGAGCAACAGTATCTCGCTGGAATCCTTCGACATCCGGGCTATAGAGGGCAGTGATTTGCAGATTGCCCAGGTTATAGTTGCCCTTGAACCCGTGTAGCTGGCGAGACGTAGCGCTAAATAGCTGGGAGGCGCGGGCGAATTCTGTGGTGTTGTAATCTCCCCACATTACATAGTCTGGTTCGGCACCAAAAACCGGGGAAGTACGTTCCAGACGGAAATACAGGCTATCTTTTGAAGGGGTTAGATAATCAACGGTGGAGCTATCGCCATAGATGGGATATTGTTGCTCGCAGAATTGCGGTCCCCGGAACAGGGTGGTGATGCCATCGCAAGTTTGGTTGAGCGGACGAGCGCTATTATATGCCCCCGTGAGCAGCCACTCCCCCACTTTACCCGTAGCGAAAACAGCAGCACTCAAATCGATATTGGTGCCCTCGTCGATCGTATCTGGATTCAGAAACTCCCGGCGCGGTCCCCAGAAGTTTGTTCCTTTAGGGCCAATTCGCAGATTCACCACGCCCGAAACCAAGGAAGGACGCAGATTGGTAATGAATTCTACCTGCGTATAAGTTTCTAGGGTGTTAGCGGAAAGGGTGTTAGCAGATATTTCATCTTGGGTATAAGCAACGGGGTTATCAGTCGGCGGTACTGGCGGGTATTGGGTATTCGAGGGGATGGGAGATTGCTGGAGATTGGGAGATAGGGGATTGGAGTTTGGGGATTGGTTAATTGGGGTAGGATGAGCGTCTTTCCCAACCCGAATCCCTTCTAACCGATTCCCCTCTGTAGCGGCTCGAATGCGGACTTTCTGCGCTTCCAAACCCGATTGCAGTTGGGCGGTAAATTGTCCTCCTCTGGCAATCACCTGAAATCCGGCTCGATCTTTATCCTCGTCAGCACCGACAAACTTACCGGCGCTAGTCGTTAAAGTTACAATTGTGTTTTCGCGGATTAATTCCCCATTCTCATTGGTGATTCTCCCTGCTAGGGGCAATAGCGATCGCCCATCAGCGGGAATCCGAGCATCGCTCACCGGAGCAATTTCTAAGGTTTGGGCAGTTGTCCTTTTTACAGTTAGCTTGACACTTGCCGAGGTGCCGTTATTCGCTTGCACTGTAATTGTGTTCTCTCCCTTCTCTAGAGGGACGTTGTACCAAACCTGAGTAATGATATTTTGGGCTTCGTCTCGCTCTATCTGGGTGGATGTTTTGGCATCCAGTGGTTTTCTATTGACGCTGACTTGTACCTGAGCTTGGGTGTGGTACTGGACGACGAGACTCGTAGAAGCCTCCCCCAATACTCCACTTCCAGGGGTCAAAATCCGAACTTCGGTAGGTGCCAAAATCCCATCGGAAGTTTGCTGAGAGGTTTGCTGGGCATTTGTTTGAGGGATCGACTGTTTCAGCTCGCTGGCGGTTGGTACGATCGTTGCCGAGTTCTCAGGCGCTGTCCCAACCTCTTCTCGAAGTTCGGGAAGGGGTGAAGCCGTCGGTGCGGTATTTTCAGGCGCTACGAGGCTGGGCGCTGCTGTTGCTGGTTTTGCCGATTCCTCTACCGTTACCGTCTCTACTGAAGGGAGGGGTGAATCCGTCGGTATAGTATTTTGAGCTAAATCTAGAATTTCTGCTGAATCTTGGACGGCGAATTCAGAATTTGTGCCCAAGACTTCTGAATTCTCTGGTGTCCTCTCTAGGGCAGCCGCCTGCTCGATTGCAGGGAGAGTGGTGGAATTTTTAATTGCAAACTCAGAATCTTCTGCGAGTCCACCTTGAGGTAGTGCAGACAGTTCATTTGCCTTCGCGGAGCGAGGAAGTAAGAAATAAAAAGTAAACAGTAAAAAGAACGAGAAATACGTCAAAATCCCATCTTTTGGCGGCTGCTTTTTGCCTTTTGCCTGGTTCATCACTGCTTGCCCTCCCGATAGGTGGGTGTCACCCCGAAATTCATCCGTACTAATCCTCCCGGTTCGAGTTGCACCAGGCGGGACTGACTATTGCGCTCAATAAATTTTTGGTTGGGAGCCAGAGTGTAGCCCGGTAGACTGGTTAAATCCAGCGTTCCGGTGCGGTAGCCAGAGATAACGTTGGCAAGTGAGAATAAACCGTTGGCATCGGTTGTGATGCGGTTGCCGTCATCCATAAAAATTACAGCATTGGGCACTCCTGGTTCTCCTGGCTGCTGTTCGCCATCAAAGTTTTTATCGACAAATACTCGCCCAATCAGGGTGCCGCAGTCTGACAAAATGCCGGGTCGAATCCGCAACTGATGGCTGGCGATGTTGCTCCTGGTTTCTTGTGCCTGATTTCTCCCGTTACCGCGAATAGCGTCTGGCGTTACCACGGCGGCATAAACCACGTTCAGGGTTTGGTTCGGCTCAAGTTTAGGAAAATTAAAGGTAACTGTCCGGTTGGACGTAGTAGCGGGTTGTATAGTGATTTGGGCAGTACTGGAGCCAGTGGTCAGCGAGGCTTGCAAGGACTCCGGCACATACCGTAAGCCCACAGGTAGGGTGTCTGTAATGCTGATATTGCTGGCAGTGGCTGTGCCGGTATTTTTCAACGCCAAGCGATAAACAACCGTGTCGCCCGGTTCTGCTGCGGCGCGATCGCCTGTTTTGATCAGTTCTAGAGCCGCTTGACCTGCTGTGACTGAAGTTTCATTGGATTTCACGCCTTCTGGGGGGAGATTGTCACCCGCAGCAGAGGCGGTATTCAAGATGTCTATTGCGCTAACGGGCAACGACTGAAAAGCAAAAGCAAACGAACACGTTAGGATAGCTGTTAGACGCAGGTAGGTACGCCCCAACAGAGGTTGCAGGGATTTCATTCTTCAGAGATTAACTAAACAAAACACCCCATTGCTGGACTGTTAGAGAGATAAAGAAATTGTGGTGGTAGACTCCCTGATGCTCCCTGAGGGGTATAGACCCTGATTAGGTGAAACTTACACTACCAGGTTTCTACGATCTACGACAATACCTGTATCTGAGTCTCTTCCGCAAGAGAATTTTTGAAGGAATATTGCTATAGGAAGAGTTTGCTTTTAAGCTTTAATAATTTTTTTATAACTTTTGGTAGATGAAATTAACTAAAGATTATTAATATTTGTTTTTTACCTTTGCATCAGCCTGTTCTTGAGCGCGAAATTATTAATAAATTGCCAATTTTACTCAAAATCTGAAGTTTCTAAATTTGGGGCAAATTTGAGCGGCGTTGACTACTCTGACGCTATGTAATGCTATGTAATGGTGAAAAATCTATACTAATTGCTCATCATAAAAGAACCCCACCCCTAACCCCTCCCTGCTTGCGGGGAGGGGTTAGGAGCTGTAGGGGATAGCGCAGGGCGGAGGGAAGGGCGTAGGCTCTTAGCCGAGGCGAAGCCATCGCTTTTTGTGAACTAAAATTTACCTTCTAAGGCGGGAATGCAACGTTCGCACAATAGGGGATGCTCGGCAGATTCGCCCACATGACTCGAGTAGTTCCAGCAGCGATCGCATTTTTCCCCGTCTGCTTTCACTACGCCAATCGATAAAGCTTCTGTCTGCGAATTGTATTTTAAGCCTTGCAATGCTTCCGGAGAATCTAGCAACTCTACTTGGGAGGAGATAAACAAGTATCTCAGCTCATCTACTCGATTACTCAATCCTGAAGACGGAGAATGAGAATGGAAAGCTGAAGTCAAATTCAAGGCTTGCAGTAAAGAGCGGAACTCAGCATTTGGGACATAAAGTAATACCTTGGCTTCCAAAGAAGAGCCAATCATTTTTTCTGCCCTTGCTTGCTCCATCACCTTATTCACCTCAGTGCGGATTTGTCGCAATTGTTGCCAGAATCCTGCCAATTTTGGAGCTTTCCAATGCTCCTCTAACTTCACCCACCCCGATTCAAACACAGATTTGTAAGGTGTGGAATAGGGGAGATATTGCCAAATATCTTCTGCTGTATGAGAGAGAACTGGCGCGATCGCGCGCGCTAAATTTTCCAGAGCGATCGCCACAACTGTCTGACAACTACGGCGACGGAAGCTATCTGGAGCGCTGATGTAAAGCCGATCTTTGGCAATATCTAGATAAAAATTGGACAAGTCAACAACGCAGAAATTCTGCACTGTTTGAAAAAAGCGGAAGAACTGGAAACTCTCAAATGCTTGCGTGACTTCCCCGAAGACTTCTGTCATCCGGTGCAACATATAGCGGTCGAGTTCTGGCAGTTGTTCGTAAGGTACTGCATCTTTAGTTGGGTCAAAATCGTGTAGATTTCCTAATAAGAACCGCGCCGTATTGCGAATCTTGTTTCTAACATCTCCCATCTGTTTGAGGATGTTCTTGCTGATGGGGACATCTGAAGAATAATCCACCGAAGAAACCCACAAGCGCAAAACGTCAGCACCGTAGGGTGGCTCTTCTTTTTGATTTTTGCCCCCATTGATGACAATCGAGGGGTCGATGACATTCCCCAGAGATTTACTCATCTTGCGCCCCTGCTCATCCAAGGTAAAGCCGTGGGTCAAGACGGTTTTGTAAGGCGCGATGTCGTTCGTTGCCACACTGGTAAGCAAACTGGATTGAAACCAACCCCGGTGCTGATCGGAGCCTTCTAGATAGATATCCGCTGGATATTGCAATTCTGGTCGCTGTTGCGCTACCGCCGCCCAAGAGGAGCCAGAGTCAAACCAGACATCCATCGTATCGGTGCCTTTGCGGTAGGTGCGACCGTTATGGCGATAACTTTCTGGCAAAAGTTCTTCTACCGGCATTTCCCACCAGACATCCGAACCCTTTTCGGCGATGATTGCCTGGACGTGGGCGATGGTTTCCTCATTCAGTAGCGGTTCATTGGTTTCTAGGTCGTAGAAAACGGGAATTGGCACGCCCCAATTGCGCTGACGGGAGATACACCAATCGGAACGATCCGCGACCATTGCCGTGATCCGATTTTCACCTTGAGCGGGAATCCAGTTTACGGAAGCGATCGCTTTTAGCGCCTCTTCTCTAAATCCCTCCACCGATGCGAACCACTGTTCTGTGGCTCGATAAATGGTCGGCTTTTTCGTGCGCCAGTCGTAAGGATATTTGTGAACGTAGGGTTCCTCTTTCAGTAGCGATCGCGCTTGGCTGAGCGCATCAATCACTGCCTGATTTCCATCACCCAGGACGTTCAACCCCGCAAACTGCCCTGCTTCTTGCGTGAAGTTGCCATCGGCATCTACTGGCGACAGCAGCGGCAAACCGTAGCGTTGACCAACCTTGTAATCCTCATCCCCATGACCGGGAGCCGTGTGAACTAATCCGGTACCAGAATCGGTGGTGACATAATCGCCCCCAATCACAATCGGACTCTCGCGGTCGAAGAGTGGGTGCTGGTAAGTGCTGTGTTCCAAATCTTTACCCGGTACTGTCGCCTTTACCGTGAGATTCGTCGAGAGCGTCGTTGACAACCGTTCCACCAAATCCGCAGCCACTAACAGGTATTTGGTCGAAATCGGCAGAGAATCTGCCTCCACTTCCACCACTGCGTAAGTCAGTTCTGGATTCAGGCTTACCGCTAGGTTGGCGGGAATCGTCCAAGGCGTCGTCGTCCAAATTGCCACACCGAGATCGGGCAAGAATGGTTGCAATTGCGATCGCACGGCTGGCCCCAGATTCGTCATCTGGAAAGCTGCATAAAGGCTGCGCGAGGTATGAGCTGGGCGACCTTCAGAATCTTCGGGATACTCTAACTCTGCCTCAGCCAGCGCCGTTTTAGAACTAGGACTCCAGTGAACTGGCTTTAAACCGCGATAAACATATCCCTTCAGCACCATCTCACCGAAGACGCCAATTTGAGCGGCTTCGTACTCTGGTTTTAAAGTCAGATACGGATGCTCCCAGTCGCCCCAGACACCGTAACGTTGGAAGCTTTGGCGCTGCTCGTCTACTGTCTTGAGGGCAAAATCTCTCGCTTTGTGGCGGAGATCCAAAGGCGTCAGATTTTGCCGCTCTGCTGGCTTCATTTGCTGAAGGACTTTCAACTCAATCGGCAAGCCGTGACAATCCCAACCCGGAACGTAGCGAACTTTGCGCCCTTGCAGGAGCTGGTAGCGGTTGATGATGTCTTTGAGGATTTTATTTAAAGCATGACCAATGTGGAGCGAACCATTGGCATAGGGCGGCCCATCATGCAAAACAAAAATTTTGCCGGGATTGTTCTGCGACAGTCGCTCGTAAATTTGCTGGTCTGCCCAAAATTTTTGCAGTTCCGGTTCCCGCTTAATAGCGTTCGCCCGCATATCAAATTGGGTTTTGGGCAGATTAACGGTGTCTTTGTAGTTCCCTGTTTCTGTCACAGTTTAATGCCGAGAAATGATTGAGTTGCTTTCAATCATTATCGGTTACAAATCGCAATCTCTTCAAGTTGCAGCGGAAAAATGAACCGCAAAGATGCACAGAACACAAAGCAAGAAAATGGAATAAGCAGCGATCGCAATCTAATTTTAGTTGAGAGATACCAGCCCTTGAGATCCCCAACTTCTGTCTGGAAGTCGGGGATCTCGCCTTCACAAAGCGTTAGGACTGCTATCCCTTCCGCTGCTTCCTTGGCACCATACAACGGCTTTGCGGCTCATTCTCCTCCTAACCTTTATTTTCAAGTTGGGTTGGGTGGATTTTCTAACGGCTGATTTGCCTGCTCTGTTCCACTCACCGAGTCACTTGTTTCTTCATGGGCTGGTTCTGGAGGTGAAGCTGGAATATGCTTTTCTTCAGCATCTTCTAGAGCAGCTTCCACCAGTTCGGGGTCGGGAGGGTTCGGACGAACGGGTTCGGGTACGTTTTCTGGGCTAGCCTCCAACTCTGAGGGTGATGATGGTGATGATGGGGAAGTCTCTGGGGCTGTTGTGGCTGTTTCCCCTGTCGTTGCTGCTTCTACAGATGCTGGGGGTTCCAAGTCATCCTCTGAGGGTGATGCTGGGGAAGTCTCTGGTGCAGTTATGGCTGTTTCTCCTGTAGTTGCTTCTACAGATGCTGGGGGTTCCAAGTCATCCAAGTCTGTGTCTTGGACACTTTCTTCAAATGGGACGGATATTACTTCCATCTGAGATTCCGGCTGGGATTCCGGCTTTGAGGGTGCGGGTGGAACGGGTGGTTGATTGAGTAACACCGTTTCATCCTCATCTTCATCCGTCCGGTTATCCAGCACGGTAACACGAGGTTTTCCGGCGTCGGTGGAGGTAGGCGCAGGTG
This sequence comes from Trichocoleus sp. DQ-A2, assembly GCF_039961915.1. Taxonomy (NCBI): domain Bacteria; kingdom Bacillati; phylum Cyanobacteriota; class Cyanophyceae; order Leptolyngbyales; family Trichocoleusaceae; genus Trichocoleus; species Trichocoleus sp. DQ-A2. The sequence continues at coordinate 209,250 of NZ_JAMPKD010000009.1, read as the reverse complement.
TCGTCTTGGATGCCCCTGTTTGGGTGGTTCCAGTGCCCGATTTGCCCTGAGTCACTTTACTTGCCGTCTGCTGAGCTTTGTCCTTAAAAGTTGCAAATAGACTGGTTATCCGCTGCGGTATGGATAAACTGGTCAGTTTTTCCTGCAATGCTTCGGGACTCGGAATCTCAGTTTGCTGCGCTGCGGGGGTGAGACTGCGTCGTAATGTCAGGGTTTCCCAACCTAACCAACCGACTAGCGCTACGCTAGCGATTTGACCTAGCAGCACACCGCCGGTGATGCGTCCAGCACACACCCATAAAACTAGGGCATAGAACAATCCCACCCCACTCCAGATAAAATCACTCTTTCGGTGTACTTCGGGGAAAAAGAAAGCCGCCATGTAAAGGGCGAAGCTACCGACTGCAACAGCGATCGCTAGGATATATGCCAGCATTTCGTGGATGCTCCAAAACTTGTGTCTATGTTTCAATTCTGCTAGAGATTGTTGACTTAGATACAAATAAAAACTAAATCTGCTGTTTCAATTGTTGATTCTTCGCCGGAGGAGGCTGTACTACTTTTGCGACTCTTAATATCTTCTTTAGGGAAAACTCTCAGGATATCGGGCTACTCTGAAGGAAAAGCAACTGTTCAAAAGCATTGCAGAGTTGAACATTGAATCTTATGACACAGCAGAGCTTTGGTGTGATTGGTTTGGCGGTCATGGGCGAGAACTTGGCGCTGAATGTGGAGCGTAATGGGTTCCCCATTTCCGTCTATAATCGCACTCCAGAAAAAACGGATGCCTTTATGGCTGAGCGAGCGCAGGGCAAAAATGTCTATGCTGCTTATTCCATTGAAGATTTTGTCCAATCCTTAGAACGCCCTCGCAAAATCCTGATTATGGTGAAAGCGGGTGCGCCGGTAGATGCGGTGATTAACCAGCTCAAACCGTTACTGGATGAGGGTGACATCATTATTGATGGTGGCAACTCCTTATTTGACGATACCGCTCGTCGCACCCGCGAATTAGAGCCATCTGGGTTCAGATTTATCGGGATGGGCGTCAGTGGAGGTGAAGAAGGAGCGCTGAATGGCCCTAGTCTGATGCCGGGAGGTACGAAAAGCTCCTATGAGTATCTGGAACCAATTTTGACGAAAATTGCGGCTCAGGTGGATGATGGCCCCTGTGTCACATACATCGGCCCTGCGGGTGCCGGTCACTACGTCAAAATGGTACACAATGGCATTGAGTACGGCGATATGCAGCTGATTGCAGAGGCATATGACTTGCTCAAGAATGCGTTGGGGCTAGACGCGAACCAACTACACGAAGTATTTGCCGAATGGAATACCACTGATGAACTCAATTCTTATTTGATTGAGATTACAGCTGATATTTTCAATTACCGAGACCCCGACACTCGTCAGCCTCTGGTCGATGTGATTCTCGATGCAGCTGGGCAGAAAGGGACGGGTCGCTGGACGGTGCAGAGTGCGCTGGAGCTGGGGATCGCTATTCCAACGATGACGGCGGCGGTGAATGCCCGGATCATGTCTGCCTTTAAGAAGGAACGGGTGGCGGCTTCAGAGATATTAACGGGTCCTAGCGGCAAGTATGAGGGAGACGCCAAAACCTTCATTAACCAAATCCGTGATGCTCTGTATTGCTCGAAGATTTGCTCTTACGCTCAAGGGATGGCGCTATTGAGTTCGGCGTCGAAGGCTTATTCCTATGACTTGAATTTGAGCGAAACTGCCCGGATTTGGAAGGGTGGTTGCATTATTCGAGCCGGATTCTTGAATAAGATTAAATCTGCTTTCAAGGACAATCCAGAGTTGCCGAATTTGCTCTTGGCTCCTGAGTTTAAGCAGACCATTTTGGATCGCCAGGATGCTTGGCGGGAGGTATTAGCGCAGTCGGCGAAGCTGGGGATTCCAGTTCCGGCATTCAGCGCGTCGCTAGATTACTTCGATAGTTACCGACGCGATCGCTTGCCGCAAAATCTTACCCAAGCTCAGCGCGACTACTTTGGTGCTCATACCTACGAGCGCATTGACAAAGCAGGGTTCTTCCATACCGAGTGGACTCAAGTCGATGAGGAAAGCGTTCAAACCTCTACGCCTGAGCCACTGCAAGCCCAAGACCCTGCGGAAGCTGTACGCACAACGATTACATAAATAGGAGTAGTCGGGCGGGCAATGCCCGCCCGACCGTCGTTGTCGCGATTTCAACAGCTTTTGGCTCCGGACGCCAAAAATTTAGGAAATTTCCAGATGGAGGGTCGTTATTCTTCTGGGTAGACGCTGCGCGATCGCGTCTTTCTCCAGCGTTTTCGGGTGAAAATTGAAGGCAACTCCTCAGATCCTTTTTCTTTGCGATTCATGAGCCAGATTTTTCTAATAAAGAACTTTGCCTACACGAATTCATGCACAAACTGGATCTGGGGTATTTGCATCCAGCATCCAGGGAGCCGAGAAAAGGCGATCGCTATTCTGAGAAACAGTTAGGAATTTGAATTGATGCAAAATCCTTTACAAACGCCTCACAGTGGCTACCACTGGGACGGCACCAGTCAGCGTTTCTTTGAAGGTTGGTACTACCGCGTCACCTTACCAGATTGCGGACATACCTTTGCTTTCATGTACTCCCTCGAAGATCCCCTGGGCAATCAACCCCACAGCGGCGGTGCTGCCCAAATTCTGGGCCCAGAAGATAGTTACCTTTGCCGGACTTTCCCAGATGTCAACAAATTTTGGGCATCGCGGGACGTTTTAGCCTTGGGACACTGGGGCAAAACCGATTTATCCACCAAACCTGCCTCCCTCCCTCCAGAGGCTTTTGAGCGTCACGTTCAGGATGGCTATCAAGCCACCGCTACTTGGCATCAGGGAGCTTTACACGATCCGGGCACGGGTTCTCAAGCGCGTTGGCAGTATGAAATTAAACCTGTATATGGATGGGGAAATCTAAATCAGCCACAACAATCAACAGCCGGATGGTTGTCTTCTTTCCCGATTTTTGAACCGGGATGGCAAATTTTGATGGCTCACGGGCTGGCAACTGGCTGGATTGAGTGGAATGGAAAACGCTACGACTTCACCAACGCCCCTGCCTACGGTGAAAAAAACTGGGGGCGCTCTTTTCCTCAAAAATGGTTCTGGCTGAATTGCAATAGTTTTGATGAGTCTCCAGATATTGCCTTAACGGCTGGTGGAGGCAGACGCGGGGTGCTGTGGTGGATGGAATCGGTGGCGATGATTGGCTTGCACTATCAAGGCAAATTTTATGAATTTGTACCGTGGAACTCGAAAGTAAGTTGGAATATTGAGCCTTGGGGCAGCTGGCAAATGCAAGCCCATAACTCCGAATTTGAAGTTGAGTTAACCGCTACTACAAATCTACCGGGGACTCTCCTGCGTGCCCCCACGGAAAAGGGTTTAATCTTTTGTTGTCGCGACACGATGAACGGTCAAGTTGACCTGGAACTGCGCCAACGGGGTGACAAATCTAAAATCATCCTGAAAGCTGGCAGTTCTCTATGTGGATTGGAAACAGGCGGTGGCCCTTGGGAAGAAACCTGGCGGTCTACTTAAATTCAACTGGGTAATGCTGCCCTTAGGCTGCTATGATCGCCTTAGAATTGGGGCTGTAGCTCAGTTGGATAGAGCGAGCGCCTCCTAAGCGCTAGGTCGCCGGTTCGAGCCTGGCCAGTCCCGTTGTCTGCTACTCTCTAAAACAGTTAGTCGCCCAGTGGAGTGTATCTACGTGGACGCTAGCTAGGATAGGGAATTTTAACCAGTAAGCGATCGCGCTTCGTGCGTATCGCTTCCCATGTAAACACGGCTTTTTCAATTGATTGATGATCCTGAAAATTGGTGCTAGCCGACAAAAACACTTGTCTTCCAAGCCTTCGCGCTCTAAAAGTAGATATTCTCGGCTGCTAATGCTCGCTCTACCCGTGGCGCTGTGGTTTGGTTACAAGGAAGTTAAAAAAAGCCTGGTCAAACCCCAGGCAATGTTAGTTTTGGGTGGCTCTACCTCAGCCTTGGAGCGGGAGAAGCTGGCAGCAAGAATGGCTCGTCAGCATTCAGATTTGCCCATCTGGGTTTCTTCAGGTAGCACTAACAAAGCTTACGTTAAACGGGTTTTTGCCAAAGCTGGGGTTGCCCCTAGTCGCCTGCATTTGGACTATCAGGCGGTGGATACGGTTACGAACTTTACGACGCTGGTTGATGAGTTGCAGAGTCTTGGGATCACCAGCATCTATTTAATTACCTCGGACTATCATATGCGCCGCGCCAGAGTCATTGGAGAGATTGTTTTAGGCAGTCGGGGCATTACTCTAAAGCCCGTGATCGTGCCTTCGGACATACCGCAGGAGCCGATTGAGAAATCAATTCGGGATGGAGCCAGAGCCATTCTTTGGGTGACTACCGGCTATACGGGAGCCACCCTCGGTCAGTCATCAAATCAGATTAAGCAGGAATCGTTGCCGTTTCTTTCACCAAGACATAAGGCGACACAATCAGAGCGCTGAATCGCTTGTTTTTGTTGTCGTTCCAATCTTGTTTCTGAGCTTCGGAGGGCTTGTAAATCAATTGTTCGCTAATCCAGTGCTGCACAGAGGAAACATCATCATTAGCGATCGCTACCCCAACATCTAGCAAGTCCAGCTCTTGAGCTACGATAACCACAGCCTCCCGTTCCGCATGAGGCATCAGCCAGTTCCACTCAGCCTCATCTAGCAATTCTGCTAATTCTTCTCTTAAACCCTGCATTTTTACTTGTTTTGATTCCAGTAAATTTTATTTTAATCTATTTTATAGAAGCTGCTACTCTTCATGTCATTCCTCTAAGATTCTGCTTTCATTTCGTCAATTTCAAATAAACTGACAATGACTCCAGTAATCGGAATTGCAATAAAAATTCCAAGTAATCCTGCTACTCTAGCACCTACTAGTAAGGCGAAAAATACAACAACTGGATTAATATTAAGCGAATTTTGCATAATCCGGGGCGTGATGAAATTGTCTTGTACTTGCTGAATTATGATACAAACAACAACTACTTGAACGGCTAACCAAACACTCTGAGACAATAAAATAAGAAAAACAATACCCACCCCTAAAGTAGCTCCAATCCCAGGGATTAAATCGAATAATCCAGCAATAATTGCCAAAAGTAAGGGAAATGGTACATTTAAAATTAAAAAAACCAAAAAAGTAGTCGTAGTCAGAAATAAACATAAAACCATCTGTCCTCGAAAAAATCCGAGAAACTTGCGTTGAATGACAATGGTAAATCTATTTTGTAAATGTGCAGGAACAAGCTTAAGAATAAGCTTCCAAAGCTTTTCTCCATCTAGCAACATAAAAAAAGAAATAACGGAAATTAATATCAAATTAAGAAAATTGGCAAAAAATACTTGTATAGTCGTTAAGCTATAACCGATTCCTAACCCCAGCGATGAGACGATTTGATTCTGAAATTGTTCTTGAATTATGCTCAAATTTACTTGAACATTGAATCTTAAAAGGAATTTTTCTATTTGATAAGCCAAAGGAATTAAAGAATTTAAAAAGGTTGTTAAGCTAGAAATTAATTGTTGCCCTTGCGATACAACTGTTAAACCAACTGTGACAGTAAGACTAGCAATCACGATCATGCCTAGAATAAAGACCACGGTAACAGCAACACCGTGAGGCACAAAACGAGTTAGCGATCGCACGGGATAACTCAGTAGAAAAGCGACAATAGCTGCAAATGTAAAAATGACAATAACTGTTTCAAAGTAAGCTAAAACTTTTACAAACGCCCAGCCAGAAGCAACGAAAAGCAAAAATCTAACCAATGCCAAATTGTTCAGTCGCTGCAAAAGATACTTGGCAGAAGGTTCGCTCATTTCTTTTTGGGATGGTGATTTAATCCAGAATCCCGGTGATTGACTCATTTCTTTATTGAATGAACCAATAGCCGGATATCCAGACAGATTTGGAATAACCTAATCCTACTGAAAGCGCAACTGTCAGGACATCATCCCAACGTTTTAATTTCGCCGAGAAAATCTTGTCTTTTGAAATTCTTTAACGGCCTAAATCGTGTAAAGCATGAATCGCTGTGGCGCATTTTTGCGTTACCGCCTGTAACTCATCCCGGTCTGTTGAATTAGGAGGCTCAATTACCTGACCAATCCGCACCGTTACTGGCACCGGACGCGGAACCAGCGAACCTTTCTTAAAAATCGCTTCCGTACCCCACAAACTAACGGGCAGCAGTGGCACCTTCGCCTTGGCGGCAATCAGCGCAGCACCTAGCTTTGGGTCTGAAATTCTGGCGTCTGGCGTCCGCGTTCCTTGTAAAAAGACACCGACTGCCCACCCTTCCTCTAGGAGAGACAGCGCCGAACGAATCGCACTCCGGTCTGCGGAACCCCGCTTGACGGGGTAAGCACCATACAACTTAATTGCCTGCTTCAAAACAGGGACTCGAAACAGTTCTTCTTTTGCCATATACGCTACGGGTCGTCGCACGCAGCAGGACAAAATCGGCGGATCAAAATCACTGGCATGATTGCTAACCACTAGAAGTGGTCCAATCGGAGGAACGTGTTCGCATCCATAAATCCGACCTCGCAGGTAGGCATGAAGCACGGGGCTGACCACCGACCACTTAAACAGGTGGTATAGAACTAAACTCGAAACAGGCTCGCGGCTTCTGCCCAGATTAGATAATTCGCTATCCACCGTACTCTCGCTGTAAACCTTTAACCACCTTGTCTGATTTTTCTCGTTCCCTGGCTGATGAGGGAAGGAGGGAATTTTTCCATTCTCTCACTCGCACGCGCTGTTGCGGTCGCCGGACTTTATTCTGCATTCGGCAACTCTGCAACACTACCCACGTTTTCCAAAGTTAAATCGGGGCAAGTACGTTTAATTAAACCCGTAAGGACTTTCCCTGGACCAATTTCCACAACCTGCGAAATTCCTTGTACTGGCAATTGTAGGGAAATTTCTCGCCACCGCACCGAGCCGGTCATCTGACGGATGAGGCGCTCTTTTAAAATATCAGCGTCCACAGATGGGACAGGTTCCACATTTGACAGCACTGGCACTTGAGCAGAATTAAATGGAACTGACTCCAAAACTACCTGGAACTCGGCGGCAGCTTCCGCCATTAAGGGAGAGTGAAAGGCTCCTGAGACATTCAAGCGGACAACACGCTTAACCTTTACTTGACTTAGCACTCCCTCCACCGCTTCCGGCGTTCCAGAGATGACGACTTGGGCGGAACTGTTGTCGTTGGCTAACACAACGTCGGGGGTCTGCTGAATTTGTTGTTCTAGCTGTTCGCGGTCGAAGCCAATCAGCGCTGCCATCATGCCATCGGACGCACTATCCATAAATTCTGCCCGACGTTTCACTAGGCGCAACCCCGCCTCAAAGTCAAAGACACCGGCGACGTAGAGAGCAACGTATTCTCCCAGACTGTGACCGGCAACGAGGTTAGGTTGATGTCTCCCAGCTTGCATTCGATCTGCTAAAATGCTTTCTACCACATACAGGCTGGGCTGGGTATAAAGAGTGCGGGATAATTTATCTTCCTGACTCTGACAGATTTCTGGTACAGACCAGCCTAAAATTTGCTCGGCTTGCTCAAATTTAGCCTTTGCCTCTGGCAAGTCTAATAAATCCACTCCCATTCCGATTGCCTGAGAACCTTGCCCAGGAAACACCCATGCGGTCTTTGTCATTGGTCATTGGTAATTGGTAATTCGTAATTGGCAATTAGCAATAGGTAATTGGAGAAAAGTTTTCAGTTTTAGAGGCGCAATTGATCGCGTCTGAGTTTTGGCTTCAAGAATTTCTTTCTTGCCTTAAAACTCAATCCTTAACACTCCTAACTTTCATTACCCATTACCGATCCACCTATCGAAAATTATTGGAAGCGGAGATCCGACCTCCGCAAAATTAAAAATCTAAAATTGATTTATCTGCCCCATTGGAAAATCGCTGCGCCCCACGTTAGACCCGCGCCAAAGCCCGAAGTAGCAATCATATCTCCTGGTTTAATTTTGCCTTCTCGCACAGCTTCATCCAGTGCTAAGGGAATGGAAGCAGCAGAAGTATTGCCGTAGTTAGCAAGATTGCTAATGACTTTTTCAGCAGGAATCTTTAAGCGTTGGGCGACGGCATCAAGAATTCGCTGATTGGCTTGATGTAAAAGCAACCAGTCAATTTGTTCAATGCTGATATTTGCGCGAAACATGGCTTTTTCCAGCACTTCCGGCACTTTTTGCACGGCAAAGCGATAAACTTCCTTACCGTTCATAGTGATGGGGTGGTAAGTGCCAGCTTGGACGTTGATCCCAGGAACCAGTTCTTTAGGCTGTGCCGTGTAGGCTAGGCTGAGGGATTTGTGCTGGGTTCCATCACTGCGGAGTTCAAATCCCAGCAGGCGATCGCGATCGCTCGCCTGCATGACAATGGCACCGGCACCATCCCCAAATAACACGCAGGTTCCCCGATCTGACCAATCTACCCAGCGCGACAGAATATCAGCCCCAATCAGCAAGACATTTTGATAGACGCCGGTGCGGATAAACTGCGATGCCGTAACTAGACCAAAGACAAATCCAGAGCAAGCGGCTGTTAAATCAAAAGCCACCGCCCTAGATGCTCCCAGTTGAAACTGAATTGCTGAGGCACTCCCGAACAAATCATCGGCAGTTGAAGTTGCCAGAATAATTAAATCCAGGTCTTCTGGGGCGATCCCAGCCATTGCGATCGCTCTTTGTGCCGCGAGTGTGGCGATCGAACATAAAGACTCCTCACCCGCCAGCCGTCGCTGACAAATCCCGGTGCGGCTGGCGATCCAATCATCGGAAGTATCTACCAGCTGAGTGAGTCCATGATTATCCAGAGAACCTGAGGGGATCGCAGAGCCGCTTCCGGTAATGGCGACGCCGACGCCTGTTTGTTGCAACATTGCTCTCCATGCTTGCTGGGGTCTTTAGGTATCAGCTATCAGCATTTTAGCTTTTAGCTAAATCGATTAATTCTAAACGATCGACGCTGGAATGTCACATTTTACACTTCATCCTTCATCCTTGTTGCTATTCGCCGATTGCCGATTGTTTAGCACTGATATCTTGAGACTGAATTCGCTCCAGTACCTGGTTATCAACTGCTTCTTTCGCTATGCGAATCGCGTTAAAAATTGACGGAGCCTGGGAGCTACCGTGGCTAATAATACAAATGCCTCCGACCCCCAACAACAAGCAACCGCCATGTTCCGCGTGGTCTACCCGCTGCTTTATTCGCCGCAAGTTTGGTTTCAACAGAGCCGTGCCGACTTGCCCGCGCAGTCCTTGAGGTAACTCTTCCTGGAGGATTTGCAAGACTGCCTCGCCAACGGCTTCAGCAAATTTCAACAAAACATTCCCGGCAAAACCATCGCAAACGACCACATCAAAATTACCCGTCAGGACATCGCGCCCTTCGGCATTGCCAGCAAAGCAAATTTGCGAATTCTCTTGCAGCCTTTGGTAAGTGCGAACCGCTAGATCGTTCCCCTTACATTCTTCTTCACCAATGTTGAGCAACCCGACTTTAGGAACGTCTACACCCAGCACATACTGGCTGTAAATCGATCCCATCAGTGCGAACTGCTCCAAAAATTTAGGACGACAATCGACATTTGCGCCGACATCGAGAATGAGCACTGATTTACTAGCTACCATCGTTGGCAAAACTGCGCCGATCGCGGGGCGGTCGATCCCCCGAAGGCGTCCCAGTCGCAGCAGAGCAGATGCCATAGCGGCTCCTGAATGACCCGCTGACACCACTGCTTGGGCTTGTTTTTGTTTTACCAAATCCATTGCTACGTTGATTGAAGCCTTGGGCTTGCGTTTTAAACCACTTAGAGGCTCCTCGTGCATTTCAATTGTGCCCTCAGAAGGCACAATTTGAGGAAGATGAGAACTGGTGTGTTGCCCTAGGGAAGCTTCAATCTGATGAGGATCGCCCACCAGCAAAACCTCTACGTCTAATTCTTCCTGTGCCCTAAGCGCTCCAGCAACGATTTCGGCGGGGGCGTGGTCGCCACCCATAGCGTCAATTGCGATCCGTGCGCGAGTCGATCCCATTGATCAAAGTGATATAAACCTTAAAAATTCTACCAGTACCCGATGACTCCTGGAGAAACCAGGGTCAATCCGGGAGGATGAAAGAGGACGGAGGAAGGATAAATAAAAGAATGCTGAAAAAAATGGTACTCCTAAATAGGTAAAGATAGAGAACTAGTTGTCCCACGGGAGAGTTTATCCATTTTCGCTTGCTCACCGATTACTCATTCCTTGTCCCTGCTTGTGCTTTACCTATACGCGAACTCCCGAAAAAATATCTTCATTCTGGCGGAAGCAATTTCCGCCTTGGGCTTTTTTTGTAGCTTGCACATCCGGCAGGCTCTTTGTTTAGTGAATAAAGGAAAGTGAGGAATGTTGCAATTATTTGGCTCTGGATTGGTAGCGCTGTGGATGAATATGGCTGGGGTAAAAACAACAGAGATAGATACTACCCAACTGGCTGCGTGGCGGGGAGTTCCTTTGTTTTCCCTATCGATGGCGACCGATCCGGTAGCTGAAAACACTATGCGGCAATATTTGAAGGGCTGGAGCGCTAAAGGCATGGGGGAGGCGGCTCAAGGGGTGTGGATTCAGTCGGGTTCTATGCCCTTGGCAACTCATCAGGGAAATATTCCCTTACCGGCAGCTTCTTTGACCAAGATTGCGACTTCTGCTGCTGCGTTGGAGACTTGGGGTCCAGGCCATCAGTTTGAAACCTCAATTGGCACGACCGGGCCTGTGAGAAATGGAGTTTTGCAGGGAGATTTGGTGATTAATGGCAGTGGCGATCCCTTTTTTGTGTGGGAAGAAGCGATCGCTCTGGGGAATGCTTTAAATAAACGGGGCATCCGTCGCATAAACGGCAATTTGGTGATTGTGGGCGATTTTTACATGAATTACCAATCCCACCCTTATATGGCGGGTCAGATGCTCAAACAAGCATTTAACCCCACCTCGTGGCCCAGAGATGCCCAATATCTATACAACTTAATGCCCCCAGGAACGCCAAAACCACAAATTGCGATCGCGGGTTCGGTCAAAGTTTCGTCAATTGCAATTCCCAAGCAAATTTTGTTGTTGCGTCATCGCTCAATGTCCTTAGCACAAATCCTCAAGGAAATGAACATTTACAGCAACAACGACATGGCGGAGATGCTGGCAAAATCTCTTGGGGGGGCACCTGCCGTCGCTCAGTTGGGGGCTACGTCTGCCGGTGTCCCCCAACAGGAAGTTCAGCTGGTAAATGGCTCTGGTTTGGGGGTGGAAAATCGCATCTCGCCCCGCGCTGTTTGCGGAATGCTGACGGCGATTGAAAGTTATTTACAACCCCATCAGCTAACGGTAGCCGACCTCTTCCCGATATCGGGACGCGATCGCCGGGGAACGATGGTATCTCGCCACATCCCCACAGGCACGATTATCAAAACTGGCACCCTGCGCGATGTCAGCGCCCTTGCTGGGGTAATGCCGACACGCGATCGCGGTCTAGTTTGCTTTGCGATCATCAACCGGGGTGGTGATGTCGATGGTTTTAGAAAACAGCAAGACCAAATACTTCAAAAACTGGTGCAACGATGGGGCATTCCCCCCACTCTACCAGCAGCGATTCTTCCTAGCACTGGGCGAGCTGATATTGCTGGATTTCTCGGTGACGCCAGTCGCAATGAAATTCTCTCAGATTTTCAAGCGCGACGATAATATCGCCCAGCACTCCCCATGATTCGTGAAGGCAAGATCCCCGACTTTCCAAGAAGGCGGGGATCTCAACCACTGGCATCTCACAACTCAAATAGGATTGCTATACCATTTTGGTTTTTATGACCATCGCTTCTCGATTCAAGGAATAATTTCCGTCACCACTCTGCTACTACCACCGTTAGCACCACCGCCACCTGTGACAACAACCGTTTGACCTTGAAACTTACCGACTGCTCTGGAACCCGTCAAGTGCAGCGGCGGGTCAACTTGTTGATGATAAATTACATTGCCTTGAGCATCAAATTCTTCAGTCGGAATATTCCAAGTCACCTGATTGGCGTAAAGTTGGGATTTATTCCGACTGCCAACGCCTTGGACGCCACCAACCAGACGAGCCACTTTTCCCTTCAGATCTACCTGACCCCGGTTCCCCGTCAGCGTCACTTGCTGCTGCTGATGCACCACTTTCACGGGTTGGTCTGACGTAACCATTTGTGTGTCTAAGTTCCAGGTGACAGAATTTCCAGCGATTTGCACCGGCGGCTCTAAAGAAGTCATCTGAACATTCTTTGTCAGCGTTGCCATCTTCGTTTTCAGGTTTACCTGACCAGAATCTCCTGCTGCTTGCTCTGTCACGCGATTGCCTGTGTAGCGGTCAATCTGGATGCGGCGATCGCCAACTACCATCTGCTGGGGAATTTGCCACACTAAATGTTCGGTTCTCATTTGTACCGCTGGGTCTTTTGATGTTGCGACAATTTGACCCAATAATTCCATATGCTGCGACCGGCTAAAATATCGTCCTTCCTTCGCTGTTGCCACCATCTTTTGATGGGTGCCGACGAGATTTTGACGCACGATCACAACGTCTTCCTTTGGTCGCCACTCTAATTCATTCCCTTTTAAAACTGCCCCATTCCGAGGGTCTGTGGCAACAATCTGACCCTTCAGAAAGATTTTTTTACCATCCTCTTGAACTTCGCCACTATCTGCGGTGATTTGCATAATCATTTTTCCATCTTGGAACAAATCCCCGCTAGGATTTTGGATGCGAGCAGCTTTCTTATCTTTGGTATAAACTGCCTGCTTTGCCTTCACTTTCCACAAAGGTTGTCCCTTCTCATCTGCCTGATCCAGGGTCACATTTTGGAATACTAAACTCCCCTCAAAATCTGTCACGGAAGCAGTATCTTTCTGCAATTTTTTTTCCGTGCGTTTTTCGGTATTACAAGCACTAACTAAAAAAGTGAATAGCAAAAAGTAAATAGGCAAAAGAAATAATTTTTTGCGAGGAGCTACTTTTTTCATTTCTATTGCCTATTTATGTCTTTATTTCTTAGGTTGCGTTATCTATCTTCTTGGTCATCCATAAAGCCAATGCCCGACAGTGGACGGTAAGTATAATTTTGTCTGGGCGTCTTTTGGATATCTTCTTTGATGCTATCCAGGTCAATGTATCGATCTGATACATTGATTAAACTATCGCTGGTCATGGAGCGCAAACTGACCACTTCCACGCGGACACCCCGATAGCTAACGGCATCGACAGCGTAAGCTAAATCCCCATCCCCGCTGACGAGAACAGCGGTATCGTAAGACCCCACTAAAGCCATCATATCGACAGCAATTTCCACATCCAAGTTGGCTTTTTTCGAGCCATCCGGCAGCTGTACCAAGTCTTTGGCAATGACTCGGTATCCATTGCGCCGCATCCACAGCAGGAAACCCTGTTGTTTTTCATTCGTGCGATCGACGCCGGTGTAAAAGAAAGAGCGTAACAAGCGAGACCCAGCGGTTAAGCGGCACAGCAACTTGGTGTAATCAATTTCTATACCGAGCTGTAGTGCTGCATAAAATAGATTTGATCCATCGATAAAAATGGCTACACGACCGCGATTTTCTAAAACCTGTTCTGGCGTGAATACAGAGTCGTTACTGCTGAAATTATTCAACATGATTGTTATGCCTCGATTTTTTTATGAAAAAAGCAATTAGCGATTTTGATGAACTTTTAGCTTTTGAGAGAGCGGTCTGTACCAGAGTTTTTACTTTTGTATGTATCAGCACCCGATGGTCAATCCGCCAACAGCCAACAGCTATTAGCTACTAAGACGAAACTCTTCAGGGGAGTTCCAGCCTTGGAAAAACAGGTCTGGCTTCACCTAAAGCTTGTCTTGCAGTTAGTGTTCCCCAAGTGGCATGAGCGGAAAACGCAGCCGAAACATCTATTAACGTTTTGTTATTAAAGTCAATTGAAAAACCTAGCTGTTGGTAAATGTCACTACTGATGGTAGGAATAATCGGTGATAGCAGATAAGCTGCTAGTCTAACAGATTCTAGAACCGCATACAGGACTTGTTCGACGGCCTGTTGTTGCCCTTGCTTATATAAAGTCCAAGGAGCTTGATCGTCAATAAATTTGTTGCTGGCTCGAATTAGAGTGAAAATATCTGCGATCGCATCACTAAACGCCAGAGATTCATAAGCTTGAGCAACGCGATCGCCTAAACTAAGGCCAATTGCTTTAATTGTGTTATCTGCGGGGATGTTTTCAGCTAAGCAGTCAGGCACGATGCCATTGCAATATTTCTTTGCCATGTTCATCGTCCGATTGAGTAAATTGCCCAGATCGTTTGCTAAGTCAGCATTGAGGATATTGATAAACCGAGTTTCGTTGAAATCTCCGTCTTGCCCAAATTCAATCTCCTTGAGAAAATAGTAACGAATAGCCTCAGCTCCGTAACGTTCGACTAAAGCGATGGGATCGATCGTATTACCAACCGTTTTACTGATCTTTCGCCCGTCTTTTGTCAGGAAGCCATGTCCAAATATTCGAGCGGGTAGCGGCAGATCCGCTGACATTAACATGGCAGGCCAATAGACCGCGTGAAACCGCAGAATGTCTTTACCAATCAGGTGCATATTAATCGGCCACCACTTGGATAAAGCATTCTCTAGCGTCGGTTCGCTATCTGGTTCAAGCAACGCCGTGACATAGCCCAGCAAGGCATCAAACCAGACATAGATGGTGTGGCTAGGATCGACGGGTATAGGGAAGCCCCAGTCTAAATTCACTCGCGAAATGGAGAAATCTTGAAGCCCCTGACTGACAAAGCTCAAAACTTCATTGCGGCGAATTTCTGGCTGGATAAAATCTGGTTGCTGGCGATATAAGTCTTCCAGCTGGCTTTGGTACTTAGAGAGGCGAAAAAAGTAGTTTTGTTCATCCCGCCACTCGACTTCTTTGTTGGGGTGGAGGGGGCAGTGGTGTCCTTCTAGAAGGTCGCGTTCCTCTTTGAATTCCTCGCAAGAGACGCAATACCAGCCCTTTTGTTGCCCCAAATAAATGTCGTTTTTTTCCCAGACGCGCAGGAAAAACTCTTTAACAATGGCTTGATGGCGAGAGTTCGTTGTGCGGATAAACCGATCGTACTGGATATTGAGTTTTTGCCAAAGGACATCGAATCCAGCCGCAATTTCATCCGAGTGAGCTTGCGGTGAAAGCCCTTTGGTTTCTGCTGTGCGCTGAATTTTCTGCCCATGCTCATCCGTGCCGGTAATCAACAGCACAGGCTTTCCCCGGAGCCGTTCAAACCGAGCCACCACATCCGCCGCCATTGTTGTATAAGCGCTGCCAATGTGGGGTACGTCGTTCACATAATACAGTGGTGTAGTAATTGCAAATGAATTTTTACTTGTATGATTAGCACTCATAAATATAAAAAACAACCCCTTTCTTGCTTTTGATCATATACTTCGGGCTGCAATTTTGTATCTTTTCGTTATCTTGTCTTGAGAGTTCCACTTAGCTCTGGGAAATATAAGTATAAAATGTTACTTTTTCTTGACAAAATTAAAATCGTAAAAAATCTTTACCAGCGATTTCCACCCTGAGAGATTCGTATAGGTGAGGAAGTTACGTTAATAATTGTATTAAGAAAAGTTAAGTTATGGGGCGATCGATCGCATCTGCTCAACGAATAAAGTCCAGGCTTGGTAAAAAGTGGAGAATGAACTCAAGAGTCAAGATTCAGTCTACCTCTAGACTCTAGCCATTTATAATCAAGCCGATTGCCTGTTGACTGTAGCGATCGCGCTTCCTGCAAGAAAGCCTATAGAAAGCATGTCTTCAGATAACCCATTACAGATTTCTCGCTTGCTGATGAAGGCAATGGGAACGCAGATGTATATATACCATCAGGATCGCGTTCCTCAAGAAGGTGGCGTTTTAGTGGTGAGCAATCATCGCAGCGTCATGGATGCGCCAATCCTGATGGCAGCTTTAAATCGTCCGATTCGCTTTGCCTGTCATCACTACATGGGACAAGTGCCCGTGATGCGGGAGATTGTCAATCAACTGGGTTGTTTCCCTTTGGAGACGCCAGAACACCGCCAGCAAGATTTCTTTAACAAGGCAATCAGCCTGTTGCAGTCCCAGCAGGTGGTTGGGATATTTCCCGAAGGTGCCCAACCAATGGTAAGCCTAACCCAGCCGAATGAAATGAAAACCTTTCATCGGGGATTTGCTCATTTAGCTTTGCGAGCGCCGGTGCAAAATTTGGCAATTTTACCCGTGGCGATCGCATCCCAGGAAGAAACCAATAACTCGGCAATCCCTCTGCGATTATTAAGTTTATTTGACCCTTCCGAACCCCTATTTAAACAGGCAGGGTGGCATCCGATGGTCATTTACCGTCGATCTAGCATCCTAATTGGGCGTCCCTGTTGGATTACGTCTCAAGTGCGGGAACAATATCAAGGAAAACAAGCCAAAACTGCTGTTGCCAGTCTTATCAATTACTGTCAGGAAGAAATTGCTGGTTTACTTCGTCAAGTTTGGTATTAGTTCGCAAGGATGGGAGTCTGCCATAGAATAAGAATTAATACCTACGTCTACAGGTAGATGGCTTAAGGGTAGGCAAATGGGCAAAGTCCGCTCTCAGTAACCGTCGCCTTCAAGAATTTAGACTTGCCTAGTTTTTCACCGAAGTGTCTTGAGTCCTCGAATCGTTCGCATCCGCCCCAAAGAAAGCAATAAATTTTTGACCTGTTGTTTTTAAATGGACATTACGAAATGCCAGACGTAAAAAGCCATCCTTGTTTTCTCACCCCCAGGCTGTTTAATCCAGACTGCCCGCTGTTCGTGTTCCTCCCAGGCATGGATGGCACGGGTCAATTGTTGCGAGCGCAGACCGAGGGGTTAGAAGCAGCCTTTGATATCCGTTGTTTGGTCATCCCAGCCGATGACTTGACCAGCTGGGACGATCTAACCGATCAAGTGGTAGCGCTGATTGAAGCAGAAGTAGAAAAACAACCTAATCGGTCAGTTTATCTGTGCGGCGAGTCATTTGGGGGCTGTTTGGCGATGAAAGTAGCGTTGCGATCGCCTGAACTATTTGACCGAATTATTTTGATCAACCCCGCTTCTTCCTTTAATCAGCGACCTCTGCTAGCTTGGGGATCGCTGGTGAGCGGCTGGATACCGGAAGTCCTCTACCGAGTGGGATCGGTGTGGTTATTGCCGTTTTTAGCTCATTTAGAACGGGTTGCACCGCGCGATCGCCGCGCCCTTCTAGACGCTATCCACTCCGTACCCCCAAAAACTGTCCTTTGGCGACTGTCCCTCATCAGAGATTTTGATGTTGATGCTTCTCAATTACGTCGCATCACCCAACCTACCCTGGTGATTGCCGGAGGTACAGACCGACTACTGCCCTCTGTAAGTGAAGCTCAGCGCTTAGCTTCTTGCCTACCCGACGCGGAAATGGTCATACTGCCGAAGAGCGGTCATGCTTGTCTTTTAGAAGCTGATGTCAACCTCTACGCAATTATGAAAGCTGAAAATTTTTTAGAAAGTCGGGATAAAGTTTCCCTATTGGCGGTTTCTTAGCGAGCCGTCATTCAGCAGGAGATATGAATTGAATAAAAGCTTGTCATTTTGTACGCTGGGAACCGACCTCGTGTCTATTTTTTCTGCACATTAAGAGCCTGCTGTTTGAAGTCCCAAACTGAATACTCAAACGGGTTTGATGGAAACGGGTTTGATGGGTAGAGCGGCAGGAAAACTTATCCTAAAAACAATTCAGTTTGTCTACTTTGTCATGAGTCATGTGCTTTTACCCTACATTCCGCAGGTTCTGGGTAGAGTCAAAGAGATTTTTTGAAAGAGGAGTCAACGGCAAGCTACGCCAAATCAAGCTGTTAGGTCAACAGAGTTGATAATAACGACTGGCATCGGTTCCCAAAAAGCGGAGAATTTTCCGTCGTTCGGGTGTGAGATTGGTAATCTGCTTGAGGTCATCGACAATCAGCAGATGCACCGCCTGGAAACTCAGAAACACCCAACGCAAACTAGGACGTTGAGTTAACTTACCCGCTTGATTGTTGATGGCTTCGTCGGTCTGCTCTAGAGCTTGACGTAACTGGCGCTGAGCCAAAGCGTAGACTAGTAGACACAGTCCCATAACCATCGCCAAAGCTTCCACACGTCTGGGAGACTTGACAAAGATGCTGGAGGTGAAGAACAACGGGTCTTTGAGAAAACGAAACCCCCGTTCATTGCTTTGTTGGTCTTTGTACTCACTCAGCGCCTGGTCTGGACTCAGCTCGATAGCATCTAGAACATTAGTCGCGAGGATAAAGCGACCGGCTCGGAGCATCTCCACTTCAATCACTTCTGGGTTAGGAACCACAGTGGCTTGAACAGAATAAGTGATACGGCTGGGTGCTTCATCTTGGCGGGGGCGACCAGCTTTATCGTAGTAAGCTTGAGGGATGAATTTGAGGTCTTCTAGACGGTGGTACTTCAACAATTGCTCAAACTTCACTGCCGCCGCACGAGCATCAGGTTCACAAGCGAACTCTTGAGTTGAGAGTTGCCGAAGTTTAACTGATTGTTGCTTATATTCTTTGTCGATGCGCTTATGCAATTGCTGGATGTCAGCCTGTTTACGCTGTTCACTCTCCACAATGAACCAGCGCTGTTGGACCCCACCATAGCAGCTTTGACGCTCGGCAAGGCGATAACCTTTGAGGCGGCTGGTCTGCCATTCATTGGCTTGAATCTCCAACAAGACTACCTTGGCTTGAGCAAGGGTCAGGGGTACTCGTGTTAGCCACTTGAGCTGTTTCATCGCTATCAAGTTGTCAGCCGTGTACAAGGCACTGTCAGCAACACACAAACCTTCAAATGTCCATTGCTCTCGAAATTTCTCAAATAGTTTAGTGAAGCTGGTTTTGTCATCTTCATTGCCGTCAGCTACGCGCAGGAACAACGGCACATCTCCATCAGCCGTGCAAACCGTATCGATGATGAACTGTTTGAGGTCAGGTCTGTGGTCTCTTGAGTAACCGTGGGTAATAGCGATCGGTTTTGGTTCGTCCCCTTCCGGCTCTTGAGGACTAGCTGACTCGCTTGAGGTTGCCGAATTACTAGTGGCGGCAGACTCCTGGCTCGAAGAGTTCTCGCTACACTCGGATACATACTCTCCATCTACATGAAATGAGCTGGAGTCTAGATGGATGCTTGTCACCGATACCCCAAACTGTTCTACCGCTTTCATTGCCAGAGTCGTGAACACTTGAGTCGCTCCCACTTGGTAGAATTTGTCCAAGGCTCGTCCCAATCGGTCATCACTTAAGTGTTCTGGCTTGACTCCCTCTCCAATCAAATGCTCCGTGGCTTTCCCTTCAAAGAACTGAGCCAACAGATACAACGGAGCAGCCACGAAGCCTAGACCATTAAGAATCATTGCTTTGAGGAGTTGTCCTGTACTCACTTGTTCAAGTGAGTGTGTGCCGACTAATTGATTAATTTCATCGACCCAACTCATCTGGTCGATGATGCCTGCCACGATGCCTAAATGATCGATATCTTTGACTTGGATGTTGGTGGGCTGTTGAGTCATTGCTTAAAAATACCTCTGACTCTACCAGCAACCTGCGGAATCTGGGTTTTACCAAGGATTGCCAATCATTGTAAAAGCAGACCAGTAATAAGGATGGGAGAGGACTTGATTTCCGATTCCTAGCAATTGGGGTGGCAAAGAGATATCCCCATTGCGAGTCCGTAACTTTCCTCCTTCCAGTCGCACTTGCCCCCTGAGCATCGCTAACTGAGATTGACGTAGCGCCTCTGCCTTAATCGGAGCTGTTTTTAATTCTTCGTAGAATTCTGCCATCAGTCCCAGAGTCCCCTCATCGCTGACGTACCACAAACTTGCCAACGCTGATTTCACCCCTGCTTGCACCGCTAATCCCGCAAAGCCCAACTCTGCCTGCTCGTTCCCCACTGCTGTGCGACAGGCACTCAGCACTAATAGCTCTACTGGTGGGTTGTCCCAACCCAGTTCCCGCCAGTGATCGAGTCGCAATTTGGTGTCCCATAACTGAATGTAGGAGTTGCTGGGAGAAC
Source organism: Trichocoleus sp. DQ-A2 (assembly GCF_039961915.1). Lineage (NCBI taxonomy): Bacteria > Bacillati > Cyanobacteriota > Cyanophyceae > Leptolyngbyales > Trichocoleusaceae > Trichocoleus > Trichocoleus sp. DQ-A2. The sequence continues at coordinate 189,030 of NZ_JAMPKD010000009.1, read as the reverse complement.
CTGAATTAAACTCTCCGTGAGTTGCCAGGTGTACAATCTCAAACGGCTGTTGTTGACGCTGCGCCTTCAGATTCTTTAGCGTAAAATCCTCATTGAGAAAGGACTTGCCTTTCCACAGATAGGGGACGATTGCTGATAATTCCCTTGGTACTGCTGGTAAAGGATTTTTATCCGTAAATTTTGAGATGCCCATTGCCAAAACTTGAGCATTTTTCAAACTCTGGTAGTGAGTATCGGTGAGGCTAAGGCTGGGCATCAAACCAACGCTGTAGCGCTCAAGGATAAACCCTTTACCATCGTGGAGAGCAGCGATGGGGATCGTGCGTAGACCCTCGTCCATGAGGAAGACAAGATTTTGAATATCGAGTCTTTGCAGATCTTTCTCTAGCGGTGCTAGCAGCCATTGATACATCTGCTGAGAGGATGCTAGGTAGCCACGAGCGCTTTTAAGGTTGGTCACTTGCGTCTGGAATTGGTTAGCAAGTTTGAGAACTTTTTGGCGGGTTGCGCCTGTGACTCTTTTCCGAATCGGTTGTCCATCTGCCGTCACTAGTACGAGTTCCAGCTGATCTTGATAATTTTCCGTTTTTTGCGGTTCTAGGCTGTCAGGATTAATGGAATGATCAATTGAGGAAGATGGGCTTTTTGCCTCATTTGCTACCGCAGTTGTGGGAGTAAAAACAGCGTAAATGAGTGCCGCTTTGATACCGCTAGATGCTTCAATGCTTTGCAGGGTACTACGGGCATCGGAAAGGCTCCTTGTGGGGGTATCGCTTACGCCTAGATATTGTTCATATTCTTGGGTGAAGGGTTCGTCAATTTGAGCCAACGCAGAATCAACTTCAACCAAGGACTGACTGGTATTGGCCGGAGGGGAAAGCGAAGTAGTCTCCTGCGGTTGTGATGCTTCTTGCTGTGGGATTTCGACGGGCAGTGAGGGGGTTTGAGCAGGGATAAAATCGGGAGTAGGGCTGAAGGTGATGATTTTAATGTTGCCCTGGATGTAAGTGTCCGGCGGTACGGGTACTGAAAAGATAGTGGCAATCGTATTAGTTGCTCCACTGGTTATCGATCCAGCTGTCCCGTTGATGGTGGCATTCCCAATGACGAAGGGAGTGGTCGTGCTGCCACTGTGACGGATGGTGATGTCACCGCCGTTGGTTCCACCAGCGGTCGAAATACTGGAATTTAGGCTATTGCGGTCTGTAAACGTGCCTGTAGCCCGAAAGAATTTACCAGCAGTAATATTAACAGTTCCGCCAGTGCCACTTCCCAGACTTTGGGCATTGATGGTACGGGTAGTAATGTTGCCGTTGTTAGCAGTTAAGCCGATCGCTCCCCCATTCCCACTCTGCGAGTAAGATTCTAGATTGCCGGTGGTGATGTCCCCGGTGGCAGAAAAGGTTATGGCACCCCCCGTAAAGGTCGTCGAGGTGTTAATGACCGATCCAGTGCTGATGCCTCCCGTTCCCGATCTCAGCGTGATGTCCCCGCCTTTGCCAAAACCACCATAAGATCTTGCATTCAAATTGCTGGTGGTAATGTCGCCCTTGGCAGAAAAGTTGAGCGCCCCTGCATCGCCATACTGAGAGTCAGAATACACCTCTAAAAGTGAAATTTTTCCAGTATTGCTCGTGAGAGTGATGCCACCCCCCGTGCCGAAACCATAAGTACCAGAATCTAGAGTGCCAGTTGTGATGTCACTGTTGGTAGAAACAGCGATCGCTCCTCCATCGTTATCAACTGACCAAGATTCCACGTTACCTGTCGTAATATTGCCATTAGCTTCTAGGGTGACAAATCCCCCGTAGCCTTCAGAGGAGGTTGTATCTAACAACCCGGTATTAATGGCTCCCTGGTTACTGTAGATAGAGATATCACCGCCATCACCCTTCACTGACCAAGATTCCACCTTACTGGTGGTAATGTTGCCATTGGCTTCAAGGTCGATCGCGCCCCCAAAACCTTCCAAGGAAGTTGCATCTAGCGCCCCAGTTTGGATAGTTCCCTGGTTACTGTAGATAGAGATATCACCGCCATCACCCTTCACTGACCAAGATTCCACCTTACTGGTGGTAATGTTGCCTTTTGCATCAAACGCGATCGCGCCCCCAAAACCTTCCAAGGAAGTTGCATCTAATGCCCCAGTTTGGATAGTTCCCTGGTCACTGTAAAGATAAATATCACCAGCATCCCCACTGTTTGAGAAAGCGTTCAAGTCAGCGGTAGTAATGTTGCCTTTTGCATCAAATGCGATCGCGCCCCCATCACCACCCTTTGAATTTGATCGTACTTGTTGGGTGTCGATCGTTCCTGTATAGCTTGTCAGAGAAATTTTTCCCCCATTGCCATACCCATTTGAAAAAGCATGAATGTAGCTGGTGTTAATGTTGCTACCAGCGGTAAGGGTGATGTTTCCCGTAATGCCTGCACTCAGACCATAAGAGCCTGTGTTGAGGATACCAGTGGTAATGTTGCCCTGAGGGGCAAATAAGTTAATCGAACCCGCATCATTAGTCTGGGAGTAGGAGAATAAGTCTCCACTTGTGATGCTTCCCCCACTGCTAATAACGGTGATGTCACCCCCAATCCCAGAATCATAGGAGCGAGAATCTAGACTGCCCGTGGTAATGTTTCCATTGGCAAACAGGGCAATCTCTCCAGAAAAACCATAATCTGACCAAGATTGCAAGGTTTTTGTTGTAATTTCTCCAAAAGCCATCAGCGCGATCGCACCGCCATTGCCGTCAAAAGTGGTTGCGTCTAAGATGCCAGTGTTAATGCTTCCTGCCTTACTAGAGAGGAAAATATCCCCGCCATCGCCTTCAACCGACCAAGATTTCAAGTCACCAGTGGTAATATTGCCGAAAGCATTCAAGGCGATCGCGCCGCCGTTATTGCTATAAGCGCTAGTATCAAGCTTGCCTGCACTGGTATTGATACTGCCGAGGAAGCTGGTTAGCGTAATCTGACGACCGGAATTGATGATATTGCCAGTCGTGATATTTTGGTTGGCTAACAGGGTAAGCGTCGCGTTATCATCTCCGGCGAGAGTATAACCTGTCGTGGTTATAGAACCAGAACCTACGGGCGATCGCACGGTGACTGGATCGAAGAAGGTGGTGTTGCCAGCCAAAGTGATTGCACCGCTGCTATCTGCCCGTCCGATGATGATTTGAGAAAACCCATTTTCTAAAAAATTGAGTTCGCTGGTGTTGAGATTTAAGCGGTTGTCGTTGACTGTCCCGCCAATGGTAATACCCAAACTGGAAGTCAGAGGCTGCAATTGAAGCATACCGCTGCCCTTAATTTGCGGGGTGCCAGGATTCGTGGAGTCAATAAAATTAATTTCATTAGCGGTAAGAGTGATATTACCGCTACCCCCAATTCCAGTCGGATTAATGCTGCTGTCTTGTAAGAGAATGCCTGCTGCATCAATCGCACCAGTGCCATTGAGGGTAATCGCCCCTGTCCCAACAGATTCCACGACGCTTTCAGAGACAATAATAATCTCGTAGCTGTCGCTGCCCGTTCCCTTGACAGTGCCAGACAGATTAATATTTCCAGCTTGCGATCGCACTCTGCCGCTTCCATAAACAGCCGTTCCATCCTGACTTCCCGCCCCAGTGCCGCTGGTGCCTGTCAGGGTAAGATTCCCGCTATTGGATTGCACGATGCTGCCAATCGTGCCAATCGAAATGCCGTCATTGTTGAAACCCTTTCCGTTACTGGTACCGATTAGGGTAACGTTCCCCGCCCCAGTGGATGCTACATTGCTACCTGTAGAGACCTGAATTCCATGATTGGCAGCACCAGTTCCGTTACCAGTACCCTGAATATTAATATTTCCATCCACGGAACTCACTTTAGAGTTTTGGATGATTTCTATGCCGTCATTTGCATTTGTTCCACTTCCAGGCAAACCCGTTAGGGTAATCGTTCCGGTTCCGGTTGATTGCACTGCACTGTTGTTTTGAAGCGAAATCCCGTTGTTGGTAGTACCAGTAACACTAAGAAATCCTGTGCCTGTCAGGTTAATATTGCCGCCTTGGACATTAATAATGCTGTTGTTGAGCAGAATGCCATTGGTGTAGGTGGCATTTCCTCGACCAACTCCTGTAAGATTGCCGCCGTTTGTACTAATCGTGGCATTGGTGAGGGCGATCGCGCCGCTACCGTTGATGTCATTATCAGCAAAAAGATTGACATTCAGCTTGCCGCTACTGGAAGCGATCGCGCCATTTAGAATAATGTTGTTGTTAGCTTGTAAAGTAAGCGCGGCATCTCCCCCAGATGTCTTGCTAATAAAAGCATTGCTATTTTGAGTAATATTTCCGGCACCTGGAGAACCAGCAGCAGTTGCCGTGTCGAGGATGACGCTAGTGCCAGTATTCAGGGCAGCATTAATATTGGCAACATCCACCGTATTCGTGCCAATCGCACCGCCGCCACTATTCACAATCGTGATATCAGTCGGGTCAATCAGCCAAGTACCACCAACCCCTTGAGGGGCGCTTGCATCCGGCGTACTGGTGAGATTCAGAAACTGTTTGCTAGAAGTTTCAATCAACCCACCATTTCCAGAATAAATGCCTCCCCTTGCCGTTAGTGTCCCGTAAATGCTAGCTGTATCATCTGCAAAAACAATGACTTTTCCACCATTCCCGTTGTGCAGTGCGTCGGCAGAAATCACCGAGTCGCTGCTAACCAATGTTTGTAAGGCATTTGGCACTTTGCCTTGACCCTGATAATCACCGCCAATCAGTACCGCACCGCCGCCATTGGTGCCCGAAGCGTTAATATTGCCACTAATGACACTCGCTTGGTTGCCCAAGACATAGACAGTGCCGCCAATTTGACCCGATACATTCAGGGTGCCAGAAGCAATCGCAGTACCTGGTTGTGTGCCAATTTCAGCACTAGAAGCAGTCAATCGTACCGTGCCATCGCTATTGACGGTTAATCCTGTGGCATTCGCGAGATTTCCGCCCGTTAGCAGCGAAGGCAGGGATAAAGGAGTAAAGGGTAGCGCGGCTGTATTTGAGCTAGGTAGCGGTTGAATTTCTAAACTTAGAGGGCTGCCGGGTAGACTCAGCCGCACTAATTTCTCACCCGGTACACCGACTACAGCAATTTGCCCCCCAGTCGCCCTCATCTGCCCCGTAGTAACTGCCGTGCCACCTAACAGGGTTAAATTCCCCGATACTGCCAAATTCCCCGCATTGATAATGCTTCCAGGTTGAGGAGTGTTAAAAATAAACTGGTTGGGCGTTCCGACTAATGTAGCGTAGTCATTCGCCCCAATTGCATTAAACCAATTGCTGCCAAAACCGATACCTGTGGCAGTGGTGACGGTAAATGAAGCAGGAACATTTAGGCTGGCATGAGAACCAAAAATAATGCCTGCTGGATTCATCAAGAACAGGTTGGAGTTTCCCCCTGTGACTTGGATTAATCCATTGATATAAGAAGCATTCCCACCTGTAACGCGCCCTAAGATATTTTGAATATTAGGGTTAGAAAGAAAGTTTGCAATTTCCCCAGAATTTAACTCTAGCTGCTCAAAGCTATGAAAAAGATTTGCTTTATCCTTTGAGAGCGTGCCGCCGCTAATGTTAAAACGGTTCCCCTCTGGAGTAACAATTGTGCCGGTGCCGTCAGCCGCTGGGGTAATCGGCTGTGCTTGTACTGGTTGAAGCGAGTTAGCGATCGCTGTTAGTGAAAACACTACCAGTAACAGCCTTATATTTCTAACGGCTGACATATTTATGCACTTACCCTGTTGTCAATATTCCTAAAGTAACATTGACAGATTCAACGTGTTAGGAATGCTTTTATTTGTTTTAGCTCATAAGAGCGATCGCCATCTGTAAATAAATAAAATTGTCTGGCTTCCAGACGGCTCAATATTGGGAAGCCAAACAATTTTGTATCTTCTCTATTCTATTGATTGTGCTGATTATGCGCTCGCGGGTTTGAATCCCCGCTCGCCTATCAACAATTTTTAACGGAAGTTGCCTGGATTCAGTCGAGGATTGGCTCGATTCGAGCGCATCGGCACTCCGCCTTTCAACTGGGTGCCGGTGCCACCATCAGCTCGGTCTAAGAAAGGTCGCAGGTTAACGCTTTGTGACCTACGGCTGGAGCGATTCGTGTTGCCGCCAAGGGAAGATAAACCCAAGTTTAAGAGATCGTTGAGCATCTGAGCATCCCGACCCCCAACAAAGGTGTTAACGCCCTCTGTCACCTGTCCGCTGTCAGCAATGCTGATATTTTGGAAAACGCGATCGCGGATCAACTGCGGATTTTCACCAGGAGGCACAGTCAGCACAATCCGACAGTCTGGGTTTTTCTGAGTCGTGATGCAAACCACGTTGTAGTTATTTTCCACCGATGCCCGCATTTCCTGAAGACCATCGGGTCGATAAGATTCTAATCGGCGACTAATTTCGTTACAACGTCTCTCAGCAGTCCAGCCACCGCCTAAAGGACTGGGAGTTGCCCAAGCATAAGCTTGATCGGGTTGGCTCTTCGGGTGATACATCACCATATACTGACTGTTCGTTAGCTGGCAGGTAAACCGTGGCTTGTTAGCAGTTGTACTATTCTCTGATTCCGTTCCTGAGCTAGTGGTGCTATCTGGACTCCCATCGGTGTCTACCACAACATCCCCGTCCGAGGTCTGAGTATTCTCATCTTCTACACCCGGCAGTTGCGCTTGCTGAACAGAACCGGCAAAGGCAATACCGCCATTCAGTAGAATTGCTAAACCGGCAGATAAAGCCACACTTTTGACCACTAAGGACTTTGCTTCAAACGCGAACCTAGACAGATGTGGTGACATATCAACAATCCTCCTGTATATTTTTTGACTATCGTTAGCATCATTTGAATTAAATGAGCTAATTTCATAAATCTTTATAAATCGGTCTTCGTAGCGTATACTACGAAAGCACGACTAGAATCCCCCGCTTCCCTGGTAGGAATAAGGGTAAGAAGTCAGGAAAATAGAGCGTGTTTTTTGAAAATTGTCAATCAGTGGGTACTGTTTATCCTGTATCCAATGTTGCACAACATACCCCCCTAGATGCCATAGTGACGGGAAAACCGAAGCAAAGTTCCCGCAGAACCCTTAAATCATTCAAAAGGAGAAAACAATGTTGTTGGAGGCACAAAAGCCGCTGACAGTTCCCAGACATTTCCTGGAACCGCCTGCGTCCCTAAGCCCAACGCTACTCATGTTTCTAGCCGCCGTAGCGATGGTTGTGCTATCAAACTTTGGTTATTGGCTCTGGGAGTGGCCTCACTGGTGTTGCTTTATCACAAACACGATCGCCTTGCACATTTGTGGAACGGTGATTCATGATGCTTGTCATAATTCTGCCCATCGTAACCGAGTCATCAATGCCATCCTGGGACATGGCAGTGCGCTGATGTTAGTCTTTGCCTTCCCAGTATTTACTAGGGTTCATTTGCAGCATCATGCCCATGTAAATGACCCGGAAAACGATCCAGATCATTACGTTTCTACTGGCGGACCCCTGTGGTTAATTCCGGTGCGGTTTTTATACCACGAAGTATTTTTCTTTAAACGGCAGCTGTGGCGAAAATATGAACTTTTGGAATGGTTCTTGAGCCGCTTATTTGTCGGGACGATTTTCTATATTTCAATTCAGTACCACTTCTTAGGCTACATTCTCAATTTTTGGTTTATCCCGTCTGCCCTGGTAGGATTGGCGCTGGGATTGTTTTTTGATTATCTGCCGCATCGCCCTCATCAAGAACGCGATCGCTGGAAAAATGCCAGAGTTTACCCCAACCCCATCCTCAATTTGCTGATCATGGGGCAAAATTACCACCTCATTCATCATTTGTGGCCTTCCATCCCCTGGTATCACTACCAAAATGCTTATTACGCCACCAAGCCCCTTTTAGATGAAAAAGGCTGTTATCAAACTCTGGGAATCTGGCAAGGAAAAAATTTCTGGAGCTTTTTATATGACGTTTTTTTAGGCATCCATTTTCACAACAAATCACCTAAAAACCTAGAAAATAGCTAATAAATGTCATTAGTGATTCGTCAATGACTGGGGACGAATCACTAATGACAAAAAACCTCAGCGATGAAACGACTGAATCGTTGACTGCGAGGATAAGCTAACCTGAGACAAACTCCAATCCGGTCTTAGGCTTTTAGCTCCCCGCAGATAAGGATGGTAAATCGGTGGATGGGAAGCTGGCAAATTGACGTGAATTAAGAAGCGGATGCAACGCTCCAGCCCTCCCTCCACGTGCATTTGCTGGACATCGAGCAGAGGAACATTGTCCCAGTGGGGACGAGAGCGAGCGATCGCAGCGGGAAAGATCGCATCCAGATCCCGCGTCACCGAGAACGTGGCACTAATAATTAGATCGGGATGTAGTTGATTGTGTACTTCTAATTCATCGAGTAGTTCCGCTACCACTTCTCGAATTGCCTCAGCCGTGTTTTGTGAGGCAGTTGTTGCCCCGCGAATCGCTCGAACTCGCCACTCCACGCAAGCATCCTCCATTTTATAATTGAGATTTTGAATTTTAGATTTTGGATTTCAGAATCATCTAAATCATCTAAAATCTAAACTTCAGACTAGGGTCGGTAAAGCCACAACGGCTGACCACTGGTAGAAAGTTCAAATTCTAACCAGTCTATCCCAGCTGATAGACTAGATGCCCCCTGAACTCTGCTCGATACCACACGATTCCAGAAAGGTTTGCGTTCTTCCAGGGTGTAACACTTCGTTTTTTCGGGATCGAGACCGACCAGTTCCGCAGCCCAACGGCGGGCATCTTCCTCAGTGCCGAGCCGGTCAACAATTCCCAGTTCTAACGCTTGTTGACCTGTGAAAATGCGACCATCTGCAAAACTTTTAACGGTTTCGGTTGTCAGCTTCCGAGCCTCAGCAACCGTTTGCACAAATTGCTGATAACTGACGTCAATCAGGTCTTGGAGAATATTCTTTTCCGGCTCGGTGAGTTCCCGGTCAAAAGCCAGAATATCTTTATAAGGACCCGATTTGATCACCTTGAAAGAAACGCCAATCTTTTCTAGCAAGCGCTCCAGGTTGTTTCCCCGGAGAATTACACCGATACTGCCGGTAATTGTGCCTGGGTTGGAAACAATGTGTTCGGCTCCCATCCCGATATAGACTCCTCCAGATGCGGAGATATTGCCAAAGCTGGCAACAATTTTCACCTTTTTTTGCAGGCGAGTCAGGGCTTCATAGATTTCTTGCGAATCCCCGACCGTACCACCAGGACTATCAATGCGTAGCAGTAATGCTGGAAACTTTCGTTCTTCAACCGTTTTCAGGCTTTCTAGAACTTGTTTTCGGGTAGTACTGCCAATCGCACCAGTCACTTCAATCCGAGCAATTTGTTTACGAAACTTAGGCTGAAAAGGCCAGATCATGAGCAGGCAAGCGATGAATCGTGAATGAATGAGCGAATTAGAGAAGGAAGCAAATCCTGCAAAACAGTAAATGTTTCCCTAGTAATGCTGGCTCTTTCTCTAGTTTGCACGATCTGCATCGGTTTCGTTGGCTTGCGGGTGAAGCCTGAAAGCTTATCAGAAAAAAGGTTTTCCCTAGCTCCCCGAATTTAACAGGTACTTACAAGTAAAAACTTACCCTTTTGTCGGCATCCCAACAATTTGCTAAAGCGCCTTAACAGAACTACATATTAAGTACAATTAAGTAAATAAACGCGCAACCAGCCAGAAAAAGAGCAAGAAACTGGAAAAATTTTTGATAAATCCGGTTGCGACTTCTGGAAGGGCAGCTCGTTATGACCTGCTTCAAGAGTGCTGGCTTGGCTCTATCATGTACGCCCACAAAAAACTTTTATGCAGCTAAAACTCACAGAATCCAAAATTCCGTTGGCACCCTTGCTGCTGATTGCCCCCTTTTTCTTGTGGGGAACGGCGATGGTGGCAATGAAGGGTGTTATCCCAAACACGACACCCCTGTTTATGGCTGGTGTCCGGTTGGTGCCTGCTGGGGTATTGGTATTAGTTGCTGCCTTTTTGATGGGGAAACCTCAACCGAAAGGCATTCGGGCGTGGCTGTGGATTAGTTTGTTTGCTTTGGTTGATGGCGCTTTGTTTCAAGGCTTTTTAGCCTTTGGATTAGTGCGAACGGGTGCCGGGTTGGGTTCGGTGATGATTGACTCTCAACCCCTGGCAGTGGCTTTGCTGTCCTGTTGGTTGTTTGGAGAAACCATCGGGCTGTGGGGCTGGCTGGGGTTGGCATTGGGAGTGCTGGGGATTAGTTTGATTGGCTTGCCGGATGATTGGATTATCAATCTTTTCCACGGCAACGCGATCGCTGGCTCGTTTAGCTTCACGCACTTGTTTGAGAGCGGGGAATGGCTGATGCTGCTGGCGGCGCTATCGATGGCTGTCGGAACAGTGCTGATTCGTTTCGTTTGCCAGTATGCCGATCCGGTGGTGGCGACTGGCTGGCACATGATTTTGGGCGGATTGCCTTTGTTTGCACTCTCCCAAGTGTGGGAATCTGACCAGTGGGTGCATCTAAATACGTCTGGCTGGATAGCATTGAGCTACGCAGCCGTATTTGGGAGCGCGATCGCCTATGGTTTATTCTTCTACTTTGCCTCTAGCGGCAATCTTACCAGTCTTAGTTCCCTCACCTTTTTGACACCCGTGTTTGCTCTCGTGTTTGGCAATCTGCTTTTAGCTGAAGTTCTCAGCCCGCTTCAATGGCTGGGAGTGAGTCTAACCCTTGTCAGTATCTATCTAATTAATCAGCGCGAGAAGATAGCCGAACAGGTACGATTGCAAAGCCTTCGCTTCGGGCAACCCTCTACATCAGTTGAAACCAGGGTGACACAAGAAGAAAGCAAAACCGAGCAAATTTCTCTCTTAGAGCCATCCGAGCCATTACCCTATCAATCACTGCCAATACAAGCGAAAGAATCCGAAACCGAGATTTGGCAAAATCGGTAGAAATGAATAGGATGACAGACAAGTTAGCCGTTAAGATTTGAGAGCGAGTTGAAACTTTCTGTTATGATCAGCCCAATATTCACACTTGCTCCCAGAGCCGCTCGCCCAAAACATAGGGATGAATTGCTCGCTAACTATTTAGAACGAATAACTTCATGCTGGTACTAGAAGCTAAGCAGAAAATTATCAGCAAAGGATCTTGTCTGGTTGTATTCACTTAGACAGGTTTCCCAAAACTATGTTCTACCGCTCCACATGGCTTCTAGTTACCTGGATTATCTGTCTGGGCTTTATCCCCAGTTCGGGTGAGAATTCCACAGGATTGCCGTCAGCGATCGCCACTTCCCCCCCCAGTTTACCCGTCTCCCTAGAACTGGCTCAGGCGAGTTCCCCAAACCCTAAAAACGATTTGCCTATCCTTCAAGTAGGCTCTCAAGGCTTTGAAGTCGCAGAACTGCAAAAGTCACTAAAGCGTTTGGGACACTACAATGGGCCAGTAGATGGCGTTTATGGCCGAACGACAGCAGTTGCTATCTCTAAATTTCAAACATCTGTCGGGTTAATGCCTGACGGAGTTGCTGGTTCCACGACTCAAGAGCGCCTTCAGGCAGCCGAAGCCGCAAAATCTTCACCGGCTCCCACCCCAAAACCCAAGGCGGCTAAACCGAGTTCTGAAGGGAATCGCCTCTGGTGGTTATTAGGTTTAGCAGCAGCATCAGCTGGGGTCGGATTAGGAGTTTACTTCTTGCTGAAATGGTTAGGCAACCTCAACAGAGAGGAAGAGCCGGAGTCTGGAGCTGAGGAATCGGATGAAAGCCGCTACGAAGACCCTAAAGATGCCAATCATCCCGCAGATATCCATTCTCACCCGATAGAAAATGACAATGGCAATAACGGCTATCATGCCTCTGCTTTGACCCTTTCAGAAACAAGCAATTTAGAAAAAAGCAATTTAGACGGGAGAACAACCGCACAAAAGCCAACAGAAGCAGTTAGCGAAGCGAAGCCATTAGCACGGCTGCGAAGCAACGAGGCATCGGTGGGAGAAACCACTCGCCTCCCCAAAATTGACATTGTTAATGAATTAATTAAAGATTTACAGGGAGCCGATCCGACAAAACGACGCAAGGCGATCTGGGAACTGGCACAATGCGGTGACTCCAGAGCAATTCAGCCCTTGGTGGATTTGATGATCGACTCGGATTCTCAGCAGCGCGGCTTAATCTTAGAGGCGCTGTCGCAAATTGGCACCCGCACCCTCAAACCGATGAACCGGGCACTCGCGATCTCGTTGCAAGATGAAAACCCTGATGTTCGCAAAAATGCAATTCGGGATTTGACAAGAATTTATGACACGATCGGTCAAGTCAGCAATTTATTGCGTCACGCTGCTGAAGATCGGGATTCCGAGGTTCAGGAAACAGCGCGGTGGGCGATAGGGCAGTTAAATCGGCTTCGCTTGAATCCTGGTACGGATAATAATTTGCCCGCTTTGCCAAATTCCCAAAATTCTTCTAATCATCCGTCAGAGGAATCAGAAAACCGCTAAATCAGCGTCTTTACAAGAGTTTGAATTTATTGTTTATCGTTTAGAGTCCAAAAGTTGTCCATCTTGCATCGTCCATTGAAACTGTTGTTGCTCTCAACCTCGGTGGGCGCTCTCGGCACAGGGTTGGGGGGTGGCGTAGAACTAACCCTGCTCAACGTTGCCCAAGAGCTGCTCCGGCGGGGACATACCCTAAAAATTGTGGCTCCCCAAGGCTCTGTGCTGGGAGATATTCCAATTGTCGAAATTGCTGGAAAACTTCAGACAACGGCTCAGACGCAAGGACGGAGTGCCCCGATTGTCATGCCGGAGAATTCTGTGCTGGGCAATATGTGGGATTATGCGCGGCAAGTCCAAGCTGACTACGATCTGATTTTCAACATTGCCTATGATTGGCTACCGTTCTATCTAACGCCATTTTTTAATCGAGCGATCGCCCATTTCGTGAGTATGGGTTCTCTCTCGGCAGCGATGGATCGCATTGTGGAACAGATTGCCGTTCAGTTTCCCGGTACGGTTGGCGTCTACACATTGACACAGGCAGAAACGTTTCCCAGTCCGTCGCAGTATCGGATTCTGGGAAGTGGTCTGGATTTATCGCTTTATCAATTTTGCTCAGAACCTTCCGCCGCCTTGGCTTGGGTGGGTCGGATTGCTCCAGAAAAAGGTCTAGAGGATGCCGTTGCCGCTGCCAAAATCACCGGCATTCCCCTAAAAATCCTTGGCAAAATGCAAGATGAAGCATATTGGAAGCAGATTTGTCAAGATTACCCCGATGCTCCTGTAGAATATGCGGGATTTTTCTCCACATCCGAACTGCAACAGCATCTAGGCAATTGTCGAGCGTTATTGATGACGCCTCGCTGGGTGGAAGCGTTTGGCAATGTGGTGATTGAGGCGCTTGCGTGTGGGGTGCCCGTCATTTCTTATTCCAGAGGTGGCCCGACTGAAATTATTCAGGATGGGAAGACGGGCTTTTTGGTGGAGCCGGATAGCGTGGCGGGGTTGGTTGAGGCAATTGGACGCATCGATCAACTTGACCGCTATACTTGCCGCCAACAAGCCGAAGCGGAATATTCCCTGGAAGCACTGGGCGATCGCATGGAAGAATGGTTTCGGGATATCTTGCAAAATTAAAACTTAAACCAGAAGAATTTTGGATTTTTCCGCGTACCAACTACCCCCGCCTTTACAAACTGGCGACTTGCTGCGAGTCATTGCTCCCAGCGGTGCCTTGCGAGAACAGGAAGCGTTCCACAAAGGTGTGGAAATATGGCGATCGCGCGGCTACCGAGTCGAAATTAGCAGCGGCGTAGAGGAACGGTGGGGCTACCTTGCTGGTCGCGATGACAGCCGCCGCCAACACCTCGCAGACGCTTGGAAAAACCCTGAATGTAAAGGCATTCTCTGTGCCAGAGGCGGTTATGGTAGCGCCCGCTTACTAGAAGATTGGTCTTGGCAGGGTGCGGAACAGAAAAAGAAAATCGGAGATTTTTTACGCAGCACTCCCAAATGGCTGATCGGCTTTTCTGATGCCACTGGCTTGCTGTGGAGCCTCGGTAAAGTTGGCATTGCAGGGGTTCATGGCCCGTTGCTAACTACCCTTGCCGCAGAGCCAGAGTGGTCGATTCAGCGGCTGTTCGATTGCGTAGAAGGTCGCCCCCTAGAACCCTTAAAAGGAGTCGGCTGGGGCGGCGGTAAGGTCAGCGGCATCTTAATACCGGGTAATCTGACTGTAGCCACGCATTTTCTGAACACGCCCGTACAGCCCCAGCTAGCGGGCGTCATTCTCGCCTTGGAAGATGTGACTGAGGCTCCCTACCGCATTGACCGAATGTTAACGCAGTGGCGGATGACAGGGGCTTTTCGGGAAGTCAAAGGGATTGCGTTGGGGCGCTTTAGCCGCTGCGAAGCTCCGCCGAACATTTCTAGCTTGACGGTGGAAGAAGTATTGCGCGATCGCTTGGGGAATCTTGGCATTCCCATTGTCTCCGATCTCCCCTTTGGTCACGATGGTCCTAATGCAGCTTTACCCTTGGGAATCCCCGCTCAGTTAGATGCAGATCGCGGCAGTTTGAGTTTTTCCTCTACCGAGCAATAATACTTAGGTGCTTCTAGATTGCATCAGTTGAACAGGCATTTCAAACCGGCTTTACAAGTTTGAGGTGCCTGGACTCTGGGAACTATGGATGGATATCATCTGTCCAAACAGAAGGAAGCAGTTCTTGTTTATAGGAAAGCGGGTCTACCATGATGGGTCGTAAGTTTATTAATAGGGTTGCGGCAAGTGTCGCGATCGCCGGGATGATGTTTACGGGGATCTCCGATATCGCTGGAGCAGCAACCGCACTAAAAAATGGTGAAAACGTTAACGGGTTCATCCGTACTAACTCTCCCACCTTCACCTTTAAAAACCAATCTCTAAGGGGTACTCCTGTCCAGAAAGCCTATGGTGAGGAATTCCTGATTAATGCTAAGCAAGGTGATGCAATCGTTGCCGCTGTTGATGTAGAAGACGGTAGTACTCTTTTGCCTATTCTAGTTCTAGTTTCCTCACAGAGTGGGGCGCAGGTTGCCTACGATGACCGATCGGGTTTGGTGAGGTATCGAGTGCCAACGACTGGAGAATATAAACTTCGCGTGTTGGGTAAGAACAACACTAGGGGGAGATACACGCTTTCAATTTCTGGGATTAGCCAGACAACAACTTCCCAAAATCCACCGGCTCAAACTCCCGCGGGTCAAAAAGATGCGCGACAAAAATTTCTAGAAGATGAATATGGATTGAGAGTCCTAGAAAATTGTCCGGCGGTAAGGAGTAATGTTGTTGTTGTCACCTTCCCCGAATACGGTCAAAACTATACCTACTGCGCTAATCCTAACCGCAATATCAAGGCAGGCGAATATCGTTACGACGTTAGCAGCAATGATATCAAGCCAGGGGGTGCTGTTGCCCAAAATCCACCGGCTCAAACCCCAGCTCAAAATGACCCCCGGAAACAAGCTCTGCTCAATGAGTATGGGTTGAGGGTTCTGGATACCTGTCCAGAAGTAAAAACTTCTTTGGTTGTTGTCACGTTTACCGAATACGGTCAAACGTACAATTACTGCGCCAATCCTAACCGCCTTGTCAAAGCAGGAGCGTACACCTTTGACATTAGCAGTGGTGACTTAAAGCCGAAAACAACGACTTCCCAAAATCCGACTCAACCTACAGCTAACGATCAAAGAAGCCAACTGCTGCGAAATGAGTATGGCTTGACGGTTTTGGATAGTTGTCCTCCGGCAAAGAATTCTTTGGTGGTCGTGAACTTTACCGAAGCGGGTCAAACCTACACTTACTGCGCCAATCCCAACCGCGTTTTCAAGGCGGGGGAATACACCTATAACCCCACCACCCGCAACTTAGATACGGCTAAGAAACCGACGCGATGCACCGTTGAAATTAGTGGCATCTGCATTGTCAAATAACGTCAATAGGTAGTTAAAAAAGCACGCAACAGAAAAACCCGGTTGATTCAAGAAGCCGGGTTTTTCGCGTGTCGGAGAGTCACTCAGGCTCGCTGACTACTACTAGGGAAACGCACATTCCATGTCTCTAGGAGTTGATACCCTATCTAGAAGGGTTTAGCGTGGATTGCCTCTCTCATGGCGGGCAAACTCAAGAGAAGCGATCGCAAAACTAAACTTGGGGAATCCGACAATGATAAGCTAAACAAATGCCTTTAAATAAGTCTTTAGGTGAAGTGTAAATGACCGTTGCAACCCAAGTTCCGTATCTGCTGAGGGCAGCCCGTGGTGAAGTTTTAGACCGTCCGCCAGTGTGGATGATGCGGCAAGCGGGTAGATATATGAAAGCTTATCGAGATTTAAGAGATAAGTATCCTGCGTTTCGCGATCGCTCGGAAAAAGTAGAACTGGCAATCGAAATCTCCTTACAGCCGTTTCGCGCCTTTGAGCCAGATGGGGTAATTTTATTTTCTGATATTTTAACTCCGTTGCCGGGACTTGGCATTCCCTTTGATATCATCGAAAGCCGAGGACCAGTCATCGATCCGCCCATCCGCAGCCAAGAGCAAATTGATAAACTGCATCCTCTAGAACCTGGGGAATCTCTGCCTTTCATCGGTGAAATTTTGCAAACATTGCGCCAAGAAGTCGGCAACAAAGCAACTGTCTTGGGTTTTGTGGGTGCCCCTTGGACGCTGGCAGCGTATGCGATTGAGGGCAAAAGCTCGAAAGACTACGCAATTATTAAAAGTATGGCTTTTTCAGAGCCAACGATGCTGCATCAATTTTTGGGTAAATTGGCAGATGCGATCGCAACTTACGTCCGCTACCAAATTGATAGCGGTGCCCAAGTCATTCAAATGTTCGATTCTTGGGCAGGACAACTGAGTCCGCAAGATTACGAGACATTTGCTCTACCGTATCAGCAGCGAGTTTTCAACCAGGTAAAACAGACGCATCCGGATACTCCCCTGATTCTCTACATCAATGGTAGTGCTGGCATTCTGGAGAGGATGGCACAATCCGGCGCGGATATCGTCAGCGTAGATTGGACGGTAGACATGGCAGAGGCAAGGACAAGACTTGGCTCAAACATCGGTGTACAGGGAAATATGGACCCCTGTGCCTTATTTGGCTCAAAAGAGTTCATCCGCGATCGCATTTATGACACGATCCGCAAAGCCGGAAACAAAGGTCATATCATGAATCTCGGTCATGGTGTTTTACCCAGTACCCCCGAAGAAAACGTAGCTTTCTTCTTTGAAACTGCCAAATCAGTCAAAAATCATTAGTCATTAGTCATTGAACTAAAGACAAATCATTCTTGACTAAGGACGAATGACCAACCCTTATGAACCCCAAGCGGATTTTGGTAACTGGTGCGAGTGGCTGCATTGGTCACTACATTAGCGAAAGCCTGATTCAAGAAACCGAACACGAGCTGTATCTGTTAGTCAGAAATCCAGACAAACTGCAAATTGACTACCAATCTCGACCGGGAATCACCGTTGTAAGAGCTGATTTGCGAGACATTGAACGAGTGGGAAATCTACTCAAGACAATCGATGTCGCGATCTTAGCTGCAACCGCTTGGGGCGGCTCCCAAGCGGTATTTGACGTGAATGTGATTAAAACCATCCGGTTGCTAAACTTGCTCGACCCCGCAGTGTGCGAACAAGTCATTTACTTTTCTACCGCTAGCATCCTCGGACGCGACAACGCATTATTGAAAGAAGCGGGAGAACTAGGGACAGACTACATCCGTTCTAAGTATGACTGTTTGCAGCGCTTATCGAAATTAGCGATCGCACCCCGCATCACTACCCTCTTTCCGACCTTGGTTCTCGGAGGAGATGCCAACAAACCCTACTCCCATCTTTCTTCAGGATTGCCAGGGGTGGCAAAGTTGATTGACCTGATTCGCTTTTTTAAAGCCGACGGCAGTTTCCACTATATGCACGGGCGAGATATTGCCCAAGTGGTACGATTCCTGATCGAACATCCTCCTCGCCCCTCGGAACCTCGACAGCTGGTTTTGGGTCAAGCACCCATAACGGTCAACGAAGCCGTAGAAGAAGTTTGTGCTTATTTAGACAAGAAAATTTATTTTCGCGTGCCCCTGTCTCCCTGGCTAGCTGATTTCTTCATCCTCTTGTTCCGAATTCAGATGGCACCTTGGGATCGGTTCTGCTTGCGCTACCGTCATTTTACCTACCAAGATCCCGTCAACCCGGCTACCCTGGGTCTGCCGAATTACTGTGCCACATTCAGCGATGTGCTGAAAATAAGCGGAGTTCAAAAAAAGCAGCTGACAGCTAAGAACGAGTAGAAATTAGATTTAAAAGGTTGTTTTAACGCAAAGGTACGCAGAGGTTAGTGCAAAGGTACGCCAAGGAGGTTAGAGGCTGTCTTCAGAAGAGTTTCTTAGACATATCAAGACCTCTTACTGATTTTTTACGTACCTTTACGTCACCCTTGGCGTACCTTTGCGTTAAAAAAGCTATCAGACTTAACCTAAGCTTGCCAGATTCAGCTAGGCTCGTGTGCTATGTATTAGCTAATAGCTGAAATTTAAAAAGGTGTGAGGTTTTAAATTCAATGAAAGTTTTATTAGTTTATCCCCTGTTTCCTAAAACTTTTTGGTCTTACGAAAAAATTCTGGAATTAGTCAATCGCAAGGTTTTATTGCCGCCGCTGGGTTTAGTCACCGTGGCGGCAATTTTGCCTCAAGAGTGGGAATTCAAGCTGGTGGATCGAAATATCCGCACCGTTACAGAACAAGAGTGGGAATGGGCAGATGTTGTCATTCTCTCGGCAATGATTGTTCAGAAAGAGGATTTACTTGATCAAATCAAGGAAGCCAAGCGGCGCGGCAAACTGGTAGCGTGTGGTGGCCCTTACCCAACTTCTGTCCCGGAGGAAGCTCAAAAAGCGGGTGTAGATTATCTGATTTTAGATGAAGGGGAAATCACCCTGCCGATGTTTGTTGAGGCAGTTCAGCGGGGCGAAAAACAGGGGATTTTCCGTTCTAATGGGGAAAAACCCGATGTGACGACAACCCCGGTTCCTCGTTTTGATTTGCTGGAGTTTGATGCTTACGATTCAATGTCGGTGCAGTTTTCGCGGGGCTGTCCCTTCCAGTGCGAATTTTGCGACATTATTGTTTTGTATGGTCGCAAACCCCGGACGAAAACACCAGAACAGCTATTAGCAGAGTTAGAGTATCTCTACCAATTAGGGTGGCGTCGTAGCGTTTTCATGGTAGATGATAACTTCATCGGCAATAAGCGCAACGTCAAGTTATTTCTCAAAGAGCTAAAAACCTGGCAAGCAGAACATCAATACCCCTTCCGCTTTAATACAGAAGCTTCGATTGATTTAGCGCAAGACCAAGAACTGATGGATTTAATGGTGGAGTGCTATTTCGATGCCGTGTTCTTGGGGATTGAAACGCCAGATGAAGAGAGTTTGTCGCTGACGAAAAAATTCCAAAATACCCGCAGTTCCCTGGGTGAAGCGGTGGAGGAAATTACGCGAACCGGATTGCGCCCAATGGCTGGGTTTATCATTGGCTTTGATGGAGAGAAAGCTGGCGCAGGCGATCGCATTGTCCGCTTTGCCGAACAAACTGCCATTCCCACCACTACCTTCGCAATGCTGCAAGCCTTACCCAATACAGCGCTGTGGCATCGATTAGACAAGGAGGGTCGCCTGCGGGGGAAAGATGGCAACATCAATCAAACTACCTTGATGAACTTTGTTCCCACACGACCCCTGCAAGATATTGCCAGAGAATACGTTGAGGCTTTCTGGACACTATACGATGCCGAAAAGTTTTTGGATCGGACTTATCGCTGTTTCTTGATGCTGGGTGCGCCCAAATGCAAGGCTCCTGCTAAATTACCAAATTTAGTGGATCTGCGAGCGCTGCTGATTGTGATGTGGCGTCAGGGTGTCAAACGCACTACTCGCTGGAAGTTCTGGCACCACTTATTGAGCATCCTCAAACGCAATCCTGGTGTTTTTGAGCATTACATCGCAGTCTGCGCTCATAATGAGCATTTTCTAGAGTACCGCCAGATTGTGCGGGACGAAATAGATGCCCAGTTAGCTGAGTTTCAGGCAGAAGAAGCAAAACTGCAACAGATAGAAGATATCTCATCGGCATCTGTAAAAGAAAAAAATCCCGTCGGTGTATAAGACAAAGTTCTTTCGGGATTGCTAACAGCAGCGGGAAAAGAGAGCGATCGCTCTGAAACGAGAATGCTAGTTAACCAGCAGAAATAAACATTCATCTACTGAGTTAGTTAGCATGGAATATCCATTCATCATTAGCGAAAACCTAGCGGCATATTGTATTCGGTCAATTTAATGACTCCTTCATGAGCGATCGCACGTCGAAAGTGATAGAACAATTTGCCCCTGCCACGAATCACTAAAATTAGTCCGAGGTTGCCAATTCAATGCGAGTTTTACTGCTTTATCCTTTATTTCCTAAAACTTTTTGGTCTTTTGAGAAAGTCCTAGAATTAGTAAATCGCAAGGTTTTATTGCCGCCGCTAGGTTTAGTGACGGTTGCCGCAATTTTGCCTCAAGAATGGGAATTCAAGCTGGTCGATCGAAACGTTCGCAACGTCACAGAAGACGAGTGGGAGTGGGCGGATTTGGTCATTCTCTCGGCAATGATTGTCCAGAAAGAGGATTTACTCGCTCAAATTCGAGAAGCCAAACGGCGCGGTAAAGCGGTTGCAGTAGGTGGCCCTTATCCGACTTCTGTGCCTGATGAAGCCACTAATGCGGGTGCAGATTATCTAATTTTGGATGAAGGGGAAATCACCCTGCCGATGTTTATGGAAGCGATCGCACGAGGTGATAAGGGTGGGATTTTCCGATCCGATGGGGAAAAACCCGATGTGACGACAACTCCTGTCCCGCGTTTTGATTTGCTGGAGTTTGATGCTTACGATACGATGTCGGTGCAGTTTTCGCGGGGTTGCCCTTTCCAGTGCGAATTTTGCGACATTATTGTTTTGTATGGTCGCAAACCCCGGACGAAAACACCGGAACAGCTATTAGCGGAGTTGGAGTATCTCTACCAATTGGGGTGGCGTCGTAGCGTTTTCATGGTGGATGATAACTTCATCGGCAATAAGCGCAACGTCAAGTTATTTCTTAAAGAATTAAAAACCTGGCAAGCGGAACACCAGTATCCCTTTAGCTTTAACACTGAAGCATCAGTTGACTTGGCGCAAGACCAAGAACTGATGGATTTAATGGTGGAGTGCAATTTTAATGCGGTGTTTCTGGGAATTGAAACGCCGGATGAAGCCAGTTTGCAGATGACGAAGAAGTTTCAAAATAACCGAACTTCGCTTGCTGACTCGGTAGAAACCATCACGCGGGCAGGGTTGCGGGTGATGGCTGGTTTTATTATTGGCTTTGATGGAGAAAAATCAGGCGCAGGCGATCGCATTGTCCGCTTTGCCGAACAAACGGCGATTCCGACGACTATTTTCGGAATGCTACAAGCTTTACCCCACACTGCCCTCTGGTTCCGCCTAGAAAAAGAGGGGCGATTGCTGGATAGCGCATCGGGCAACCAGTTCAATGTGATGAATTTTATCCCGACCCGACCCGTAGAAGAGATTACCAGGGAATACATCAACGCCTTCTGGGATTTATACGATGCTGAAAAGTTTTTAGATCGGGCTTATCGCCATTTTCTGATGCTGGGCGCACCCAAAGTAAAAGTTCCTTTTAAAATGCCGGGTCTGATGGAGTTAAGGGCTTTGGCAATTGTGGCGTGGAGACAAGGCATTAAGCGTCACACTCGCTGGAAGTTCTGGCACCATCTGTTTAGTATCATCAAACACAACCCTGGTGTTTGGGATCATTACCTCACCGTCTGTGCCCACAACGAACATTTTCTCGAATATCGCCAGATTGTCCGCGACCAAATTGAGGTGCAGTTAGCTGAGTATCTAGCACAACAATCGAAACAGGAAGCTAAAGTTTCCCCTGTGAAAAACAGCGTCGGTGCGAGTGCGTGATATCAAGTGAAAAATGGGGAATTGGAAATTTTTTACCCATTTTTCATTCCTTCTCATCAATGACCAATTAAGCGTGAGGATTGTCAATTAATGCGAGTTTTACTTTTATATCCACTATTTCCGAAAAGTTTTTGGTCCTTTGAAAAAACTTTAGCCTTGCTAAATCGTAAGGCAATGTTGCCGCCTTTAGGTTTAGTGACCGTTGCCGCAATTTTGCCCCAAGAGTGGGAGTTTAAGTTAGTAGATCGAAATGTTACCCAAATAACTGAAGCTGAATGGGCATGGGCAGATTTAGTAATTCTGTCGGCAATGATTGTCCAAAAAGAAGATTTGCTAGATCAAATCAAAGAAGCAAAGCAAAGGGGTAAGTTAGTCGCAGTCGGCGGCCCTTATCCCACCGCTTTACCTCAAGAAGTAGAATCGGTAGGCGCAGATTATTTGATTTTGGATGAAGGGGAAATCACCCTGCCGATGTTTGTGGAGGCAGTGCAACGTGGCGAAACTTCGGGAACTTTTCGGGCGGGAGGAGAGAAACCGGATGTCAGTTCCACACCTGTTCCCCGCTTTGATTTACTAGATTTTGACGCTTATTCAGAAATGTCTGTGCAGTTTTCGCGGGGATGCCCATTTCAATGCGAATTCTGCGACATTATTGTCCTTTACGGACGCAAACCGCGCACGAAAACACCAGCCCAATTACTAGCAGAATTAGAACGCCTTTATGAGTTGGGTTGGCGACGCAGCATTTTTATGGTGGATGACAATTTTATCGGGAATAAGCGGAATGTCAAGTTATTCCTGAAAGAGTTGCAACCGTGGATGGTGGAACATCAGTATCCTTTCTCTTTTGCTACGGAAGCATCGGTGGATTTGGCAAAAGATCAAGAATTGATGGATATGATGGTTCAGTGTAATTTTGGGGCGGTGTTTTTAGGAATTGAAACACCGGATGAGGAGAGTTTAGCACTAACTCAGAAGTTCCAAAATACGCGAGATTCATTAAGTGATTCCGTTCAAGCGATCGCGCGATCGGGATTGCGGGTGATGGCTGGGTTTATCGTCGGCTTTGATGGAGAAAAACCCGGTGCAGGCGATCGCATTGTCAATTTTGTCGAGAAAACGGCGATTCCCACCGCTTTATTTAGTATGTTGCAAGCTTTACCCGATACAGCCCTTTGGCATCGGTTAAAGAAAGAAGGGCGGCTGCGAGGCGAATCTGCCAACATAAATCAAACGACATTGATGAACTTTGTGCCCACACGTCCTCTAGAAGACATTGCCCGCGAATACATCGATGCATTTTGGACATTGTACGATCCGGAGCGTTTTCTAGACCGCACTTATCGTCACTTTCGCATATTAGGAGAAGCGACGTATCCGAATAAGGGCAAACGTGCGAAGAAGAAAATAGATTGGGTCGTGATTCGAGCCTTATTAATCATTTGTTGGCGACAAGGCGTACTTCGTAAAACTCGTTGGCAGTTCTGGCGCAACTTGTTTAGTATGTATCGACACAATCGAGGTGGAATCAGCAGTTATTTAGCAGTTTGCGCTCAAATTGAGCATTTCGTAGAGTATCGCCAGATTGTCAAAGAGCAAATTGAGGCGCAGTTGGCAGAGTTTATGGCAGAAGACGCGGTTCAACAGCCGCAAGAGGTGAAAACCCCAGTGAATGCGTAGGGTAGACGACACCTCAGATCCTCCAAACCCCTATTATTTAAGAGACTGACTTAATAATGGGGTTTGGAGAATCGCAGAATAGCGCCCATAAAGTGACTGAGGATGAGCAATTCCTTTATTTAAAACTGGTATATAGCAATCCTGTTTTAGTTGCGAGATGCCAGTGGTTTAAATCCCCAACTTATCCAAGAAGTCGGGAATCTTGCTTTCAGAAATCATTTAGGACTGGTATAGGTAGACAAACGTTTTTGCCGTCTGCGTCTTGTCCAAAAGTTGTTGGCAAAGTTGAGTATGTTTTTGTCGCGATGATCTCCTGAACCTGCAACAGTCCGCCTGTTGGCAAGCCAGCGATCGATGGAGTAAATATTGAAGCTGCTACCAGCTAGCAATATAAATAGCACAATCCCGTAGATAAGCATCGTTTGTGCTGCACCCCAGTTTTGTATGGATGTGACACCCATCATCAAGATGATCATCAGGATAAATGTTGCGATTAGGGCGCTGCGCGTTGCTAATCCAATGGAGATCAATACTCCCACGATTAATTCAACCGGGGGTACTAAGTAAGAATTGATCCTCACCAAAAATCCCGGGAAATAAGAATTTGCAAGTTGGTTGACAGTATTTTCAGCAAAACCGGGAATATTGCCGATGCGAGTAAAGCCGTGATTAAAGTAATTCACGCCGATCAGAATTCGCAGCAACAAATAGGCGATCGCAATATCCCTAGTTTTTAGACCAATATAGGGTCTATTTTCAGTCATTGCTATAACTCCAACTGTGTTACTTAAACTTTAATTGATTTTAACTGTAGAGATTTGAATTAATTAAAGTTTAATGAGAAATGAATTAGCCAAGCTAAACCTATCAACCCAAATAAGTCTGTTTTTTCCCTTTTTGAATAGCAGCCAACAAGCACTATTCTCCGAGTGTTGAAGTTATAAGGTAAAATCCTGAGTTTAGTTATTTGTCAAGAGTAAGAATCGGCTTTATTCAATACAAGGCTCATCTATAATCGGGGCGGGTAGTGGAAATTCTTCTCCTCGTAGGTAGGCATCAAATTGTTCGTCAAAACGGCTCCAACTGGTAGCAATCGAACGCTGAATTCTACAGGTTGGAGCTTCGCGGAATAAAGGCAGCCGATGTTCGATTTGTTCTTTAATGGCTACAGGGATATCTTCAAATACATCAGTTTTATTGCCAGTGTAATTTAAGACTAAAAAGCCGGGTTTCCCCTTCATTTTCATCCACGGTTCCCACGGCCCCATGCGGTAATAAGAAAGTGTAACAGCGCGATTGTCGCTAGCACTGATGGGTTCGTCAGATAGTATTTTTGTCGGAAAAATAAATTTGTAGGAATCCGACGATTGGACATACTTCTCTGGCGAATAATCTGCAAACTTGGGGTTCGTTGATAACGGGTTAGGCAGTTTCATATTGAAATCTAATGAAACTGAGGATATTTCTGAAGTTATGTGAGCATCTATCTGTTGTGGAATCTGGAACTCCTGGTAGTCATAAGAACGGTGCATAATATTCAGTGTTTCACCTGACCAGGGGTTTTTCCAACTTTTTAGAATTTCTCCAGTTTTGGGATCGAGATAAAGTGTAATTTTACGACTTACAAGCGTCCAGCGGGATGTTGAATTATCTTGAATACAGCGCGAGATATCAACGCCTAAGAAATCAAACAGATGAACAGGTTGATCGTTATCTATCGGATGGGCATACATAGCACCTGTAGCCGGGAAATAGTGAGTTTTACTGTCACTGCTACAGCGTAGTTTGACAAACTGCTCATCGGTAATTGTTGATTTCGTTAAGGTCATAGTTTGCGCTTCCCCAAAGTATAGATTGAGCTAAGGATGAATACTTAACTAGTAATTTCTCGCCCTCCTGCTGATATCTTGATTCGGTCTTGCTGACGCTGCTGAATCTGTTCTAGACTGCCGGTAGGAATGGCGGCAATTAACTGGCGCGTGTATTCTTGCTTCGGTTCGCGGTAGAGATTTTCAGCGGAACCAATTTCTTCGATTTTGCCTCGATTCATGACCATGATGCGATCGCTCATAAATTTCACCACGCTCAAGTCATGAGAAATAAAGATGTAAGTTAAGCCAAATTCACTTTGGACTTCTTTGAGCAAATTCAGCACTTGCGCTTGTACGGAAACATCTAGCGCCGAGACGGATTCGTCGCAGATGATGAATTTGGGATTGAGTGCCAAAGCACGAGCAATACAAACCCGCTGGCGCTGTCCGCCAGAAAACTCGTGGGGATAGCGATTCATCCAGGCAGGATTTAAGCCTACACGCTCTAAGAGATAGGCTGCGCGATCGCGTCTTTCCTTAGAATTCTTCCCATAGTGATGGATTTGTAGCGGTTCCATCACCGCATCTCCAATTTTTAGACGCGGATCGAGAGAACTAAAGGGATTTTGGAAGACAATTTGCATCTCGCGTCGCAATTGCCGCAGCCGCCGATTACTGACTTTTGTAATATCTTCCCCTTCAAACTCGATCTGCCCGCTTGTGGGTTCGATCAAACGCAGGATGGTACGCGCTAAGGTACTTTTGCCACAGCCGGATTCTCCCACCAATCCCAGCGTTTCGCCGGGATAAACATCAAATGAGATGCCATTCACCGCCATCAAATAGCGTTTGGTTTGACCAAACATTCCCTGGATTGGGAAGCCAACTTGGAGGTCGCGGACAGAGAGTAGAGCTTTTTCAGTGGTAAAGATGCGAGCTATCGCTTCTGGGTTTTGAGTGGAACCCAGAATTTCTTCTGACTCCTGACTCTTGACGCCTGTTTTTTCTCGAATCTCGATTTCGCCGCTGGGTGTTTTCACCACTTCCATAAAGTCAGCGACGGTCGGCAGGTATTTCAACCGGCGGTTAAGGCTGGGGCGACAGGCTAACAAACCTTTGGTATAAGGATGTTGAGGGTTAGAAAAGATTTGCTCAACTGAGCCGTATTCAACTATTTTGCCTTGATACATCACGGCGACAACGTCGGCAATTTCAGCAATTACCCCCAAGTCGTGACCGATAAACATCATCGACATCCCACGGGCGTCGCGTAACTCCCGCAATAGATCCAGAATCGTCGCTTGAACCGTTACATCCAAGGCGGTTGTCGGTTCGTCAGCAATCAATACCGCTGGATTGCAGGAAATAGCCATTGCAATCATCATCCGCTGCAATTGCCCGCCGGAGAGTTCGTGGGGGTAGCGATCCAGCATTGCCAATTTTTGCTGATTGACCTGCTGATTAATTTCCGCTTCGCTATCTCTTCTGGCTTCTGGTCTTTCTTCTAGATAGCGTTGCCGCATCTCTTCATCGCTAGCGAGGAGTTTGACTTCTTGGAGACGCGCGATCGCTTGCCGCCTCGCCTCGGCAGGGGTTACATTTTGATGCTGACGGATTGCCTCGACTAACTGAAACCCACACGTAAAAACTGGGTTTAAGGAACTCATCGGTTCCTGAAAAATCATCGAAATCTGACCACCTCGATATTTCCGCAACTCCTCTGCACTCAGATCCCGCAGATTCACTACAGATCCGCCTCGTTCCTGTGAGTTTTGAAACCAAATTTCACCGCCGCTAATCCTGCCCGGAGTTGGCACCAGACCCATGACGGCGAGGGAAGTCACCGATTTACCCGATCCCGACTCTCCCACAATGCCCAAAGTCTGCCCGCGACTCAGTTTGAAGGAAATACCATCAACTGCCAGAATTTGCTTTTCATCAGTTAAAAATTGAACTTGCAGATTGCGGATGTCTAAAACGGTGTCACTCATGGCAGTCAAGGCGAAAAATTTAACTGGATTTTAACAATCTATGCGATCGCGAGAGAATCAATCGGGTTGTTAATAGCGACGGCAGCCGATTACTGTAACAGACGCGAACCCGATGGACATTGAACTGCTGATGAGCCACTCTGCGGCGGTTTCGGCATCGCTGGAGCCGAGGTTGAGGGGCGCTGGGTTTCGCAAACCGCTACGAGGGTGGTGGCTTCACCGTTCTTTTTGGTGGCAAATACCGCACCTGTGTAGCTATGAATTTCAGCATTCTTGGCTTGGGCGGCGATCATCACGCTTTGGGCGTCCTTTCCGGGGGATACCAACCGATAGTTGTAATACACGCTGGCTGGCTCGCCTCCTAAACCTAAATCTTCAGTGTTTGTGGCAAATTTGCCTTTTTGCTGATAATAAGCCTGTTGCGCTTTGTTTACCATCGCGATATACAGTTTGGCTTCCGTTTGCGGTTTTGGGAGCTGCGAATCTTCGGACACCTGACTCTGTGCATTTTCCAGCTCAATTACTTTGGCGTCTTTGGGTAATGTCGCGCTGTCGGAAATTTTCTCAAATATCGTTGCCTTGGCAGTAAAAGCATTGGGTCTGGGTTGTCCAGCTTGCCGTCCCTCTAATTCCAGACGTAGTTTACCGCGATCGATAAATTCAAAAATGCTCAGGATGCTCTCTTTTTTGCTAAAAACCAGGTCAAGTTGTCCCGGTTTAGCCTGGGAATTAACCTTGTACTTAATTCCGACGGCAACCGGAGGTCCATCAGACGTTGGAAATACAATGAATAATTTTCCCTCTGGCGCAAATATAAATGTGACCAACTCCCCGGTTTGCGGATCTTCGGCTTGCCATTGCCCTACAAATTGCTGGGTGGCGGTCGTTGCTGGTGTGGTTTTGGTTGGAGTCGCTGCGGGTGCGGGTTTGGCTGGGGTATTTGCCGATGTCCCTAGGATACCTGTCACCAGGATGCCGTTGATTGCGATTAATAAGCTAGATACAATCAACTTGTTGTTAACTGGGAGTTTCACTAGTTTGGCAAAGTTGATGATAAAGTGATTCATTACTTTTTGGTGTTTGCTTGATATTTTTTATCCAAATTTTGATGATTTTCCTGTGAAATGTCGGAGATTAAATTAGTAAGACATGAAATTGCAAATATAGTTTCCTTCAAGTTATAACATAGCCAAGCTATAGCAATTCTATTTGAGTGATGAGCTGGCTCTTCAGATCCCGATTTTTAGAGAAGTCGGTTTTTTTTTCTTCATAAATCATTTAGAGCCGCTTTATAGCCTTTTGCAGGCTTCGATGTCACAGAAAAAACAGCGATCGCGTTCTTTTGGTGCAGTGTTGATGGGAAATCTAGTGCAGGGGCTTTAAAAGACAAAAGTATGGTTAAGTTCTCAATTAACCATACTTTTGTAACAAGGCAACCTTATGTACTAATCATTTTTACATTAGTTGCCCAATTTTGGGGTATTCAATCATTTCAACCGGAGAATCTAAATATCTAGATCGTTGAGATTGAGACGAGGGCCATAGGTTTCGATAAATTCGCGGCGGGGTGCAACGCGATCGCCCATTAGAACGGTAAAGATGCGATCGGCTTCCGCCGCATCTTCAATTTCCACCCGTTTGAGAGTGCGAGTTTCCGGGTTCATGGTAGTATCCCACAACTGTTGCGGCATCATTTCACCCAAACCTTTGAATCGCTGGATGGTGTAGTTGGCATTAGCGGGAAACTCATGCTGAATCAGGTTTGCCATTTCGCGATCGCTATAGCAATAGTAATGATTGCGTCCGCGTTCTACCTTATAGAGTGGAGGACAAGCGATATAGATGTAACCCTGCTCGATTAGCGCCCGTTGATAGCGATAGAAGAACGTTAATAACAGCGTCCGAATGTGCGCCCCATCTACATCGGCGTCAGTCATAATCACGATGCAGTGATAGCGCAGCTGAGAAGCATCGAACTCCTCACCCTTAACACCCAATCCCAGTGCGGTGATTAGCGCCTGGATCTCCGTGTTTTTATAGATTTTGGCATCGTCGGTTTTCTCAATGTTGAGAATTTTACCGCGCAATGGGAGGATGGCTTGGTTGCGTCTGTCGCGTCCTTGTTTGGCACTTCCTCCGGCTGAGTCCCCTTCTACGATATAAATCTCAGATTCCGAGGGATCTCGCGTACTGCAATCGGCTAATTTACCCGGTAAAGGAGAAGATTCCAAAACCGATTTGCGGCGCACTAACTCTCGTGCGTGACGCGCTGCTTCGGCGGCTTTGAAAGCTTGAATCGCTTTTTCCAGAATCGCATCGCCAACGTTTGGGCGAAACTCTAAATACTCTGTGAGAACTTCGCCAACTAGGGAATCAACAATTCCCCGGACTTCGGTGTTACCGAGTTTGGTTTTAGTTTGTCCTTCAAATTCCGGATCGGGGACTTTGACGGAGATAACCCCCGTTAAACCCTCGCGGACATTCTCGCCGCCGAGGTTCGGTTCATTTTCTTTGATTTTATTGCGCTTGCGAGCGATCGTATTCAGCGTCCGCGTCAGCACCGCCTTCAACCCTTCCAGGTGAGTACCGCCGTCAACTGTACGAATATTATTTGCAAACCCCAGCAGAGTATCTGTATAGGCATCGACGCACCACTGCAACGCCACCTCTACTTGTACATTGTTGCGTTCGCCGGATACATAGATAATTTCTTCGTGGAGAGCCTGTTTATCGCTATTCATATAGGCGATATACTCTTTAATACCTCCTTCATAACAGTAGGTTTCTACTCTTGGCTCTCCACCCTTAATTAATTCCAGGCGGTTGTCAGTAAACGTAATTTTGACACCCGCATTTAAGTAAGCCAGTTCCCGTAGACGACTCGCCAAGGTCGTGTAATCAAACTCAATGCCAGTCGTCACAAAAATCTGTAAATCTGGCTTGAAACTAATCGAGGTGCCTGTCCTCGCTTCTTTAATTGGCGTTGCCTTGAGTTCGGTGACAGGAATACCCCGCTCAAAGCGCATGATATGCTCCCGATTCTCGCGCCAAACGGTTACTTCCACCCACTCAGACAAGGCATTGACTACGGAGATCCCAACACCGTGCAAACCACCAGAAACCTTGTAACCGCCGCCGCCAAATTTCCCTCCGGCGTGCAGCACCGTCATCACCGTTTCCAAAGCTGATTTGCCTGTAGTGGGATGAGTATCTGTGGGAATTCCCCGCCCATCGTCTGTCACCGTCACCGAACCATCGGCGTTTATGTCTATCTCCACATGGGTGCAATAGCCAGCCAGAGCCTCATCAATAGAGTTGTCCACCACCTCGTAAACTAGATGGTGGAGTCCCCTAGGGCCAGTCGAACCGATGTACATCCCCGGTCTTTTCCGGACTGGTTCAAGACCTTCTAGAACTTGAATCTGATCGGCACTGTAACTGCTCGTCATGAATAAGGATACTCCAATAATGGCTTGGAAGCCCACCGGGACTTCAAAAATGTAAAAACACTCCAAAATTGTAGCACAAAAGGTTCCGGGGCGACCGTAGGGCAATTTCAAGAGATATTTGTTTAGGGGCTGTACCCAGTGAAAGGCAACAACGCAGGAAAGCACGGTGGCACAAGGGAACGGGAGGAGAGAGAAACGGACACAGGGAGCAGCGGAAAATCACCTGTTCGCTCAGCCCTCTTCACTCATTCCTCTTCACTCAGTCCTCAGTCCTCAGCCCTCAGTCCTCAGCCCTCAGTCCTCAGCCCTCAGTCCTCTTCACTCAGCCCTCAGCCCTCAGCGCTGATTGTTATCTGTGGTGCTACTGCGACGGGAAAATCAGGACTGGCATTAGCATTGGCGCAGCGGCTGGGTTCTGTAATTCTTAGCGCTGATTCGCGTCAAGTGTACCGCGAATTTGATATTGGCACAGCTAAGCCAACAGATGCTGAGCGCAAGTTGGTACCGCACTACTTAATTGATATCTGCGATCCCACAGAAACTTTGACAGTGGCAGATTACCAGCAGCAGACGCAAGCTTTAATTGCTGCTTTGGGCAAGGAAACTCCGCCTTTACTGGTGGGAGGAACGGGTTTATACATCCGTTCTATTGTGCAGGGGTTAAAAATTCCTAGAGTAGCGCCCCAAGAAGAATTGCGATCGCAACTGCAATCTCTCGGTCAAATCCAACTTTACGCTTTTCTACAACAAGTCGATCCCGTTGCCGCTCAGAAAATTCATCCTAACGATCCCGTGCGGACATTGCGAGCATTAGAAGTATTTTATGTGACGGGTCGCCCGATTTCAGAGCAGCAAGGAGAGAATCCACCCGATTATCCCATTCTCCAAATTGGCTTAGATTGCCCGGACTCTAGCTACCTTACTCACCGAATTGAACAGCGAACCGAACAGATGTTAGCCGCAGGGTGGGAAGCCGAGGTAAAAACCCTTTGTGAGAAATACGGTTGCAATCTGCCACTGCTGGATACGCTAGGTTATAGGGAAATGAAGCAATATTTAGCTGGAGAGATTTCTCTATCGGACGCCAAAGAGTTAACCGTTTTGCACACTCGTCAATTTGCCAAGCGACAACGCACTTGGTTTCGTGCTTATCCCCAAATTGAGTGGTTTGAGGCAAATCAACCCGATTTATTGGAGCGCGTGTGGCAACGAGTGCTAGAGTTCATTGCCGCAAGTTGTCAGGATGTGCCTCCTCAAGCTAGATGCTAACTTCCTGTCCAATTTTATACTCTTGTAACTAAACTTAACTTCGTACATTTTCGAGTTGTATGGAAGTGATTTCTTTGCTTTCTTCTACAAGGAGTTGAAGGATTCGTGTATAGCAGATTACCCAGGAAATGCAATGATAAACTTTTCTGCTATATTAAACCGCCATCAACCTTTAGAGAGATTTTATAGAATTTATATATGAATAGGAAAACCATTTAATAGACTATGAAAACAGCAAAACCGCCTTTTTTAATTCCTACGGGTACAAATAACCCTTAGCAGTTGCGATCGCATTTCCGGCACTGCGGTAAAAGGCTGGAGACCTTTAGTTTGAGCGAAAATGTGTAGAATTTAGCGATTTTCATGTAGATTTTCCTGGAAGTGTTAGTCCATTGAAGTGCCAGGGAACAATCTAGCTAGGGTTATCGGACGGAAAAGTTGATCGCTGAGACTTTCTCCTGCTTTTTCAGCATTGAGACATTTAGCGCGACAAGGCAGAACAAGCATTTTCAGATGATGGCTACCGAAATCCGGTCCAAGTAGGAATAAGTACTGATGAAAATTTTAGAGTCTAGTAAGGAAGCGGCGAGGCTAGAAGCTCTGCGCCGATATCGGATTCTTGATACAGAACCCGAAGAGGCATTCGACGATCTTGCCCATTTAGCGGCGCACGTTTGTGGAACCCCGATTGCGTTAATAAATTTTTTGGATAAAAACCGTCAGTGGTTTAAGTCAAAGGTGGGTTTAGAAGTATCAGAATTCCCCCGTGATAGCGGGTTCTGCCCCCTACTTGAGCAACACGAAATTTTAATGATTCCTGATACATTGGCTGATAAGAAGTTTGCCACTAATCCGGTCGTCATTGCTTGCCCCAGCGTCCGATTTTATGCGGGCGCACCGCTGATAACGCCTGAGGGACAGATAATTGGGACGATCTGTGTTGTTGATTATGTACCGCGAAACCTCAGTCCAGAACAAGTAGAGGCACTTAAAGCTTTAAGCCGCCAGGTAATTAGCCAACTAGAGCTACGGCGCAATTTAGCTGAAAAGGAACGCAGCATCGCTGCACGCGAACGAGCCGAGGAGGCGCTACAGCGAGCTGCTACCGAGAACCGGCACCTGGCACGGGCGATTACTTCAGCTTCTGAGGGAGTGATTATTACCGATCCGAACCAGCCAGACAACCCGATCGTTTACGCAAACCCAGCTTTCTCGCGGATCTCTGGGTATAAGCCAGAAGAAATTATGGGTCGCAACTGCCGTTTTCTGAAAGGTTCTGGCACAGATCCGCAAGCGATCGCTCAAATTCGCCAAGCGATCGCCGAACAAAAAGAGATTCAAACGACGCTGCTGAACTATCGAAAAGACGGTCAGCCATTCTGGAATGAATTAAGAATTTCGCCAGTATTTTCAGATGAGGGGAACTTACTCTACTTCGTAGGCTTGCAAACGGACATCTCCGCTCGTAAGCGGGCAGAGGAAGAGCGCGATCGCTTATTCACCCTCTCGTTGGATATGCTGTGTATTGCTAGTTTGGATGGCTATTTTAAGCGCGTAAACCCAGCTTTTGAGAAAACACTTGGGCTTTCTCAAGAAGAACTTTGCTGTACGCTACTGTTTAACTTTGTTCATCCTGAAGACCAAGGAAAAACCCGTGACGAATTCCAGAAACTTGCCACGGGCGAACCAACCATCGACTTTGAGAACCGCTACATCTGTCAGGATGGTTCGTATAAATGGCTATCCTGGACAGCCTCTCCGGTCGTTGAAGAAGGGTTGATGTATGCGATCGCCCGCGACATTACCGAGCGCAAAGCTAACGAGGAGGCATGGCGTCAAAGCGAAGAACGGTTTCGCAATTTAGTCGAAACCACTAGCGATTGGGTCTGGGAGGTGGATGAAAACGTTGTTTACACGTATGTCAGTCCGAAGCTCCGCGACATTTTGGGTTATGAACCAGAAGAAGTTCTGGGCAAAACTCCCTTCGATCTCATGCCTCCGGAAGAAGCTTTTCGAGTTGCTAATATTTTTGGGCAAATGGCTGCCCTTGCACAACCCATTACGTGTCTTGAGAATACGACTGTTCACAAAGACGGTCATCTGGTTGTCCTAGAAACTAGTGCAGTTCCAGTTTGGAATTGTGATGGAAAATTCCAAGGTTATCGCGGCATGGATCGGGACATCACCGAGCGAAAGGAGGCAGAACAAAAAATCCGCAGACAAGCTGCCTTGCTAGATGTAACAACAGATGCAATTCTTGTGCGAAATCTAAAAGACAAAATCGTACTTTGGAGTAAAGGAGCTGAGTTACTGTACGGTTGGAAGGCGGAGGAAGTTCTGGGGAAAAATGTCTCGGAGATTTTGTACAACGATCCTTCGCCTCAACTCCTAGAAGCGCACAAGACTGTTAACAACAAAGGTGAATGGCAAGGTGAATTGTATAAAGTCACCAAAGAAGGCAAACAAATTGTCGTTGCCAGTCGTTGGAGTTTGGTGCGCGATGACGAAGAAAACCCCAAATCAATCCTCTCTGTAGACACCGATATTACAGAGAAAAAACAACTTGAAGCACAGTTCCGCCGCGCCCAACGAATGGAGAGTATCGGTACGCTTGCTGGTGGTATTGCCCACGATCTAAACAATGTATTGACGCCAATTCTTGCCGCCATTCAAATCTTGCAAATGGTAATTCCCGATCCGCGCAGTCAGCGGCTTTTGGATCTACTAGAAACAAATACTAAACGGGGTGCCGAACTAATTAAGCAAGTCTTGTCATTTGCGCGAGGAGTTGAAGGTGAGCGAATGTCACTTCAAGTAGGGCACTTAATTGCGGAAATTCAAAAAATTGCCAAAGAAACCTTTCCTAAATCAATCGAAATCTATACAGATGTACGAATGATGGAACTCTGGCCTGTCTCTGGAGATGCCACTCAAGTACATCAGGTGTTGATGAATCTCTGCGTGAATGCCCGTGATGCCATGCCAGATGGTGGAGTCTTGAGTATCGCCGCCGAAAATCTTCTCATCGATGAAAACTATGCTCGAATGAATATTGATGCCAAAACCGGACCTTATATTGTTATCACTATTTCGGATACGGGTAGTGGGATTCCGCCAGAGAGTTTAGAAAGAATCTTTGAACCATTTTTCACGACAAAAGAACTTGGCAAAGGCACAGGTCTGGGTCTTTCCACTGTTTTGGCGATTATTAAAGGTCATGGCGGTTTTATCAATGTCTATAGCGAAGTAGGAAGAGGAACTCAATTTAAAGTTTATTTTCCAGCAACTAATACAACTACAACAGATCCAGAAGCTACGGAGCGTTATGAACTGCCCAGAGGTCACGGAGAATGGATTCTTGTGGTTGATGATGAACCAGCCATTCGAGAGGTGACTAAAACATCCCTAGAAGCCTACGACTATCGGGTACTCACTGCCAACGATGGGATTGAAGCGATCGCACTCTATGCCCAGCATCGCGCGGAAATCAATGTCGTGTTAATTGATATGATGATGCCTACGATGGATGGTCCAACCACCATCCGCGCCCTACAAAAAATGAACCCGCAGGTCAAAGTTGTTGCTGTGAGCGGACTGGTTTCCAACCATAAGCTCCCAGCGATCGCAGGTGGCGTAGTTAAAAGATTTTTGTCGAAGCCCTACACCGCAGAAGATTTGTTGAAATCTATTCACGAGCTTCTAAGCTAGCGCTGTGATTCCAGCAGTCGATGCAATACACGCTACGAGGTCAAGTATGCACGATTGGCACTCCCTCCCCTTTCTAGCACTAACTTTTGCCCTGTTTATCATCTTCCTCAAGATTTTAACGAACCAAAACTTTGTGCCTAATTTTTTCTTTAGATAAACTAAAAGTAAGCATACAAGGTGTTAGCGATGGATTACCAAAAGTTTGTTGAGCAACTGCCCAGCCTTTATGAAAATT
This sequence comes from Trichocoleus sp. DQ-A2, assembly GCF_039961915.1. Taxonomy (NCBI): domain Bacteria; kingdom Bacillati; phylum Cyanobacteriota; class Cyanophyceae; order Leptolyngbyales; family Trichocoleusaceae; genus Trichocoleus; species Trichocoleus sp. DQ-A2. Next base: position 152,779 of record NZ_JAMPKD010000009.1, on the reverse strand, counting down.
GGGGACGCGAATCGGTTGTACCTAAATCAAAGCGGTTTCAGCAAGCACTTGACCAAGTTCAAGGGATGACTACTGCCAACGTAATGCAGTTGCTCAATTTTGCTGTGGAGTGCATGGAACCAGATGAAATATATTGCGAGATTGGCTGTTATCAAGGTTCTACTTTAATTGGCGCACTGCTCGATCATCCAGAACGAATGGCATACGCTGTAGATAACTTTTCTGAATTCGACCAATCCGGTGAGAATCTGGATAAATTAATTAATAATTTATCAAGTTTTGATATTCAAGATCGAGTTTATTTTTGCAATCAAGACTTTGAAGAATTTTTATTAGAGCTTCGAGAAATTAATCCAGATGACAAAATCGGGGTTTATTTATATGATGGTGCTCACGACTATCGGTCGCAATTATTAGGATTACTTCTACTCAAACCGTTTCTAGCAGAGAAGGCATTGATTATTATCGATGATAGCAATTGGGAAGCGGTGCGCCAAGCTAATTGGGATTTTATGGCTGCTAACCCAGAGTGCGAATTATTGCTGGAGTTGCTGACGCCAGGAGATGGCTATCACACTTTTTGGAATGGGATTCAGGTACTCAGTTGGGATGCAAATAAAAAAGCAAACTATTCCTGGAATACTTTTAGTAAGATGCGCCGGAAGTCAGTTATTCAAGCTATCTATGAATTACAGTTTATTGGAAAAAACGAAAGGGAGTTAGACAATCTGTATCAAGAAGCCTTATCGCTGCATGAAAAAGGACAGTTTTTAGCTGCTGAAAAAAAATATTGTGACTTTATACGAGCGAAAAACTGGGATACTAAAGCGTGGCTAAGCTTAGGAATTCTATATTACGAGGCAGAACAGTATCAAAAGTCCGTTGAAACAATTTTTAATTTACTAAAAATAGATTCATCTGTAGCTCAAGCATATTATATCCTTGGGTTGGCTTTCGAGAAAATCAATCAAAATCCTCAAGCGATTTCCGCTTACACAGAAGCGCTCGCTCTTGAACCAAAACTAATTGAAGCTTACAACAATTTAGGAAATCTCCTCAGTCAGGCGGGTGAAAGCGAGCAGGCTGAAGCAGTCTACCGTCAAGCGATCGCAGCTAACCCCAGCCACTTTGGTAGCTACCTCAATTTGGGAAATTTGTTAATGGAACAGAATCAAATTGAGCAAGCAATTGAGGTGTATAAAACAGCTCTGACGCTAATTCCAGATAATCCTGATATATTAAATAACCTAGCGATGGCATTAGAAGCCCAAAAGAATCCTACTCAGGCTCTTCTAAATTTTGCTAACAAACTTTACCAGCAAGAGAAGTATGAAGCAGCAATTAAGCAATATCAAAAATTGCTAGAAATTCAAACAGGAGATGCAGAGGTTTACTTTAACCTGAGTGATTGCTTTACACATCTAAATCGAGTAGAAGAAGCTATCAATACGCTTAAAGAAGGCATCTCCTTTTACCCAATAAGTGGTAAGCTGCACTTTTATTTTATAAAATTATTGCAGGAAAACGGACGGATTAAAGAAGCAATATCAAGTGCAGAAAAGGCATCTCAAATCCTGCCTAATGAATATGTATTTAAAATTTTTAAAAATTTAATATTACCCACTAATTATAATAGCGCTAATGAAATTAGCTTTTATCGTCAGCGATTTATCCAAGGCATACAAAGTTTAATTCAGGAGACATCCTTAGAAGAGCCTGAAGATAAAAAGAATGCTCTTGCCGGTATTAGTTGTGTAACAAACTTTTTTTTAGCGTATCAGGCTCATAACGATTTGGAATTGCAACGCCAGTATGGAAATTTAGTCCATCAAATTATGGCAGCCAACTATCCACAATGGGTTCAAGCTATATCCATGCCTCCGCTTAAGGAGAACAAAAAAATTCGTGTTGGTTATGTCTCAGCATTCTTACACGGTTGGAGTGGAACATTTTTATCACTAGGTTATCTGCGTTACTGCAATCAGCAAGATTTTGAATTTCACTGTTACTACACAGGGAATCAGCTAGACAATATCACTGAGTTGTTTCGTAATTATAGTGATGCATTTCATCATATTCCTAATAATCTCGAAGCAGTATGCGAACAAATTGTTGCCGATAAACTACATATACTTGTTTTCCCAGAAATTGGTATGGATGCAGCGACGATGCAACTTGCCGGTTTGCGTCTGGCTCCTGCTCAGTGCGTAGTATGGGGACACCCAGTAACTACTGGTTTACCGACCATTGATTACTTTTTATCCAGCGAGTTAATGGAGCCAGAAAATGCACAAGCACATTACTCTGAAACTCTGATTCGTCTGCCGAATGTTGGAGTTGCTTATCCTACATTAGAGATTCCTCCGCTAACAAAGACACGAGCAGATTTTCAGCTAAGGGATGATGCTGTAGTTTACCTATCTTCTCAAGCTCCTTACAAGTATTTACCGCAACATGACTATATTTTTGCTGAAATCGCCCGTCGCGTGCCTCAAGCTCAGTTTATGTTTCTTCGTGCAGGTGTGCCTCAAGAACGCTTGGAACGCGCTTTTTCGGCAGTTGGTTTGAACAGTAAAGACTATTGTGTTTTTTCACCTGTTCTACCTCGCGCTGAGTATTTCATGCTTAATTTAGTTTCAGATATTTATCTAGATACTTTAAGCTGGTCTGGCGGTAACACGACACTAGATGCGATCGCCTGTAGTTTACCCGTTGTTACCTGTCCTGGCGAATTTATGCGAGGTCGTCACTCTTATGGATTTCTAAAAAGGCTTGAGGTGACAGACACAATTGCTCAGACTGAAGCAGAATATATTGATATTGCTGTAAGGTTAGGTTTAGACCCGATTTGGCGGCACGACGTTTCAGAAAGAATCAAGGCTCGGCATGACTATCTTTATGACGACAAAACTTGTGTAGCAGCTCTTGAAGATTTTTACAAACAGGTTGTCCAAAAGGGACTTACGCAGACATAGAGTTACCGATGATTACCCAAGACAAAAAACAACGAAATTGGCAACCCATCATCAAGCAATTTGAGGCAGTTATCGGGAAAAACGGCATCGTGCAGCGTCGTGAGGAGTTAATAACCTACGAGTGCGATGGTTTAACTAGCTACCGACAAAAACCTGCCCTCGTTGTGCTACCGCGCACCACAGAAGAAGTCGCAGCGGCAGTGAGGATATGCGACCAAAATCAAATTCCCTGGGTTGCACGCGGTGCTGGCACTGGACTTTCTGGTGGAGCCTTGCCTGTAGAAAATTGCGTGCTAATTGTTACTGCATTGATGCGAAAACTCTTGAGCATTGACTTAGAAAATCAGCGGGTTGTGGTGCAGCCAGGAGTAATTAATAACTGGGTAACGCAAGCCGTTAGCGGTGCCGGATTTTACTATGCGCCTGACCCTTCCAGCCAGATTGTATGCTCGATTGGCGGTAACGTTGCAGAAAATTCTGGAGGCGTCCATTGTCTTAAATATGGCGTTACCACCAACCACGTTTTAGGTTTAAAATTAGTTCTCCCCGATGGCTCTATTGTAGACGTGGGAGGACAAATTCCCGAAATGCCTGGTTACGATTTAACGGGTTTATTTGTTGGTTCTGAAGGCACGCTAGGTATCGCTACAGAAATTACTTTGAGAATTCTTAAGACCCCGGAATCTATTTGCGTTCTTTTAGCAGATTTTACCAGTGTCGAAGATGCTGGAGCCGCTGTATCAGATATTATCAGCGCTGGGATAATTCCAGGCGGTATGGAGATTATGGATAATATCAGCATCAACGCTGTCGAAGATGTTGTAGCAACAGGTTGTTATCCTAGAGATGCTGCCGCTATCTTGTTAGTTGAAATAGACGGCTTAGAAGTGGAAGTGGCGGCAAATAAACAGCGTATTGCGGAAATTTGCACCACCAATGGAGCGCGTAGCATCACCACGGCAAACGAGCCAGAAACCCGTCTAAAGCTCTGGAAAGGACGGAAAGCAGCCTTCGCAGCAGCAGGCAAACTCAGCCCTGATTATTATGTCCAAGATGGGGTAATTCCCCGGACTCAAATGCGATTTGTACTGCAAGAAATTGAAGCATTGAGTCAAAAGTACGGCTATCGTATTGCTAACGTCTTTCATGCTGGAGATGGCAATCTTCACCCACTCATTCTTTATGATAATTCAATTCCTGGAGCGTTGGAACAGGTGGAAGAATTAGGCGGGGAAATTCTTAAACTTTGCGTAGAAGTAGGCGGAAGCCTTTCTGGGGAACACGGGATTGGTGCGGATAAAAAATGCTATATGCCGCAAATGTTTACCGAAACGGATCTAGAAACAATGCAATGGGTGCGCCAAGTATTTAATCCCAAAGGTTTGGCTAATCCGGGTAAAATATTTCCTACTCCCCGCACCTGTGGCGAAGCTTCACACGCTCAGTCTCAAAAGCAGTTTGAGTCAGTTGATGTATTTTAATTCATTAACCAAGAGCAAATGATTCGCTAAGAATTTTGGGGAAATATGCGATCGCGCTACAATCTAGACACAGAAAGATGCTTTAATTTGCAATCTAGATGGGAGTCTTTACTACAACCGTTTCAGGTTGAGCAAGAGATTGGTCAGAAAGTGTTGCTTGAATTATTCGAGGCTTACTCCAGCGATGGTAGATATTATCATACTTTGGAGCATATAGAACAAGTTTTAGCAACGCTTAACGATTTGCGATCGCTATCCCAAAACTATGCAGCAATTGAATTTGCAGCTTGGTTTCACGATGCAGTTTATAACCCAAAAGCTAACGATAATGAGGAAAAAAGTGCAGAATATGCAGCGATGATTTTGAAAGGGTTAGACATCCCCTCATCAACTATAGAGGTTGTATATTCTTTAATTAGAAAAACTAAATACAATCAAAATATAGACGGTATTGATAGCAAAATTTTTCTAGATGCAGACCTTTCTATATTAGGAGCATCGGCTACTAAATACAGAATATATGCTCAAGCAATTAGAAAAGAGTATTTATGGGTCTCTTCCACAAAATACAGAACAGGTAGGAAACAAGTATTGCAGAGCTTTTTAAACCGAAAACGAATATATTTTACTGAAAAAATGTTTGTTGCTCTAGAACAACAAGCTAGGCAAAATATTAAAGAGGAAATGGAATTGTTATGAAAAACTGTAAGAGCGCTCGCTCAATCCGGTGAAGTTCTTCTAGAGCCAAGGATGCTGGTGCTATTCAGAAAAATAAATATGGGAAAAAACTAAAAATAAATTTCAGACAAAATGCGAATTTGCTTTATTGGTGACTCTTTTGTAAACGGAACTGGCGATCCAGAGTGCCTCGGTTGGACGGGAAGAATTTGTGCAGCAGCACGAAAGCAAGGTTATGACATTACTTATTACAATCTTGGGGTACGGCGGGAAACCAGCGCAGATATTAGATCCCGTTGGCTAGGTGAGGTTACTTGTCGCTTACCTAAAGAATATGATGGTAGGATTGTCTTCTCGTTTGGTGTAAATGACACCACCCTGGAAGATGGGAAGACTCGTGTGGAGTTAGCGGATTCCCTAGAAAATTGCTGTGCAATTCTTGAAGTTGCAAGGCAAACATTTCCAGTCTTGATGGTGGGATCGCCACCCGTTGCAGAGATTGAGCAAAATTTTAGGATCGCTGGTTTGTCTGAGCAGTTAGCTCGTTTATGTAGCGATCGCAATGTGCCTTATTTAGATGTTTTTACTCCTTTACAAGCGTCATCGGTATGGATCAGTGAGGCAACAGCGAATGATGGCGCTCACCCCGGTGCTGCCGGTTATGCCGAATTTGCTCACTTAGTACAAAGTTGGTCTGCGTGGTTATCGTGGTTAAAATAGCTCAACTCACATCTTGCGCCAAGCTCTCGGAATGGAAAGGCGATCGCATTCTAGCGAGGAAAGCGCGAACCAACTAAAAATAAAGGGTTTTGTAACCTGCTCCCGGCAGATTTTGTTTGTGTAACTGTGTTTCAACAGCCTAGAGCAAGATGTAACTTCATGGCGAAAAGGTCAATATTTCTTAGAAAACCCAGAAGTAGAGATAACTGAGCCAATAAATCAAGTTCACTGCAATGAGTAGTCCTTTGCCGATGTAGGAGTGAACCATCCCGAAGACGTAAACGCTTGCTACCAGCACCAGCAACCGCTCAACGAAAGAAACAATCGTGCCGTATTTGTTAGTATCCCAATAAGAGATAGGACTGATAAAACGATAGTCGCTGAAGGGCAAAAAATGCCTGTGCGCGTCGTCGCTGTGGACGGGTAAATCTCCGAGGGAATGCAGCACCATGCTCAGAAAGACGATTTCAAGGGGTTTCCACCCGTAGTAGCGAGCGATCGCTACCCCAATTAAAGCCAATGGAATTGAATGAAACAGGTGGATAATATTTTGCCAAAAGGGTTGGTAATAAGCGGTTGACCAGATTTGGCGTTCTGGTAGGCGTTGAATATATCTCGCCACAAGGTAGAAAACAAAAATTGGAATATCGGGTAATATAGCGCCCAACACAATTAGGAGATTGAAGTGCGATTGTTGCGGTTTAGCGAGAATGCCGAGATTGAGAATGGCATGGCTGGGCGTATTCACGATTATTCTTGGAATTGGTTTGATTGGTTTTGTCTTTGGTATCCTCCAGGCTGGCTGATTTTATTCAACCGCCACTGGCAACACTATCACGCCGATCCCGATGGTTGGAATTGGCTGGAGTATGGATTGTTTCTCATTCCTGGGGGATTTTATCTGGCGTTGTTGATTCGTTGGATACGTCTCGGCTTTCGTTCACCCCGCCGGGGAGAAGGGGAGTTTGACCCAAATTATCAGCAAGCTTTTCGAGATGAAGTGCTGGCTCCGATTGTGAAATATTATTTTCAAGGAGAGCTACAACAACTCGAAAATTTACCTCAAACCGGGCCATTGATTGTATCAATGAACCATGCGGGAATGTGTTTCCCTTGGGATATTTTGGGATTAGCAACGCTCTTAAGCCAGACACGGGAATGGGTTGTGCAACCGCTGGCGGGTGTTTCGTTGTTTGAACATCCCTGGGTGATTTGGTGGCTACCTCCAGGATGGTCGCAAGTTCTAGGTGGCGTTAGGGCAGAAGCTGATGAATTTGAAGCGGCGGTGGCTCAAAAAACCATCTTACTATACGCTCCGGAGGGCATACGCGGGCCGGGAAAAGGGTGGAAAAGGCGTTATCAGTTAGACACTTTTCATCCAAGTTTTATCCAGTTAAGCGATCGCTATCACATTCCGATTCTGCCTGTTGCTTGCATCGGCAATGAATCTTTGCATCCTTGGGCAATCAATCTTAAGAAATTTGCAAGAGCCATCTACTTGCCTTTCTTGCCTGTCTCTTTTTTGATGTTTTTCTTCATTCTCTTCCCATCTATGGGTGTTTGGGCAATGCGAAGTCGGCTGCGTTATTTTATTCAGCCTCTCTATCAAACTTGGTCAACCGAAGTTGTTGAAGACGAGCAACTTCCAGAACCAAAAACTTCTACTCGGCAAGACCGAAACGCTGCTTACCGACACGCACAACTATTACAAGAAAAGCTGCAAAGTCAAATTAACCAACTTCTGAGGAAAAAGTAATCTAGGTTTGATTTGCATTCAATCAGTTTTTACAAGAAGTTAGTTAGCATTCAACTTCTTAGCTTGTAAAATAATTGGAGATAAGACCGCTTTATCTTGTTCCGCAGGTACGGTTTTGCGCCATGCCGTGATACCGCCTGATAAGACTGCCATCTTCAACCCCGTTCCCTCTAACATCCAGTAGGCTTTAGTTGAACGGGTTCCTTTGGTGCAATATAGAACTACCGTTGGTTCGGGTTGATTGGGTTGAACGCTCTTTTTCACCAATGCCTTAATACGCTCAATCCCTATACCCGTTTCAATCTGAGTCAGAGGTACCAGTAGAGTTTGGGCAATATGATCTTCAGCGTACTCCTCTGGCGATCGCACATCAATAAGAAACACTGGCTTTAGTTTTCCCTGCTGCAACTGCACTACTGTCACTTTGTTTGCATATTTGCCAGTTGCGATCGCTTGGATGTCGATGTCTGCGAACGCGATCGCCGCACCTATTGCACCAACACTAACAGCGACAACCCCTAAAATTACAGGTAAAGGACGTAAACGACTGGTTATTTTAGTCAGTATTTTCATAAAATTTTCCGATGAATCGCACCTCAACCTCACTACCATAGCAACCGTAATACCGAGATGTCATTAGGCACAATTAGAAATAAAAATCCTGAAGCATAATTTTTTTTATTATATATTTTCTATTTTTCTAGCTTGGCTCATAAACTTTTTTCGTTTAAAAAATGGGTAGAGTATTTGTCCAAAATACCCAGAAGGTACAGGATCGGATATCCCATACTTCTCCGGCATTTTCCCCCTAGGCATATAGAGGGTGCCAAAGACTAAATCTAAAATTGGAAGCTGTGCCGCAAAATTTTTATCATATAACTTTCGCTCGGCAGTGTGATGCCAGTGATGAAATTCTGGGGTGGCAATTATCCACCGAAGCCATCCAAATCTAATTTTGATATTGGCATGAATAAAGAAGGCTTCAAAAGCACCAAAAAGAAAAAATACAGCGAAGGTTTCTTTCGTAAAGCCTAATATGTATAGCGGGACTATCTGAAAAGTTTTTGTAAATATTTGGTCAAGGGGATGCAGACGCACTGTTGCCAACCAGTCCATATCTTCTACGCTATGGTGAATTACATGGAATTTCCACAGCCAAGGAACCTTATGAGTGAGTTTATGGGCAATGTAATATCCAGTATCAGCGATAAAAATTGCTTCTAGAAACTGCAACCATACAGGTTGAGAAGCAACCTTCATCTGAATTTCTGAATTGATTAAGCTGCTGAGAAAATGTCCAATTAATATTCCACTAATTGCTAATACTGCTGTTCTACCGACAAAGTAACCAATAAAATAATGAATTGCATCTGTTACCCATCCTTTACGAAATATCTTCTGTTTGTGTAAAAAAAATATCTTTTCTATGGGGACTAATATAAACAGCAGTAAAAAAAAGCCTTTAACAACATCAGGAAGCATAATTTTTAGGCATTATTTATCAATTATGGTGGGCATTGCCTACCATATACCTTTTGAGGATTTAGCGAGGCTGGATAGTGTCTTCCGATTGCATCTCTCCACAAGGATCGGAAATCAACGTATCAAAATTGTCGGAGATACTGAGAGCAAACAAAGCTCCAAGACTCATCAGACCTATCAAGTCCACCGGACCAAAAAAGACAAGTAAGACAAGGAGTACCTTAATTTCGGGACTAAGTCTATTTAGGAATAGCTGAGATTTAGTACTCGAATTTGTTGTCTTATTTTCAGTCTTTTTTTCAGCTTGAATGGCTAGGTTTAACTGTGAGGATATATTGACTGAATTTTGTTCTTCTTTATCCTTAAGCTGCATGATTACCTTCGGTGAATCACTTGACTTAGAAAATTGCCACTTCGAGCAATCGCTATATTTTTTAGGTGTGGCACTATGGTATCGAATATGGTATCGAATGAGTATTAGAACCGCAAGCGAGGACACCCTTTTGGTAAGTTGGCTCGGCGGGGATTTGGCTAGTAGGAGTATTTGTCTCGCATACTATTGCTAACACTTCCTTGTTATTCTTAGCTGCCTTTTTGCCTACCTTAGATGTAGGTACTATGAATACAGCCCCAACATAGCTCTTCAGTGGGTCTGAGGCAGTTTTCTGAGCGATCGCGTAGTTAAAGAGTTCCGTTTTTGTTCTGCGAACAGAATATTCATAATTGGTTGTTTCGCCTGTTATATCTGTAACACCCATACCCAATTTCGACATAGTAGGAGCAAAAAAAATACCACTTTCTAAATAGAAAGCTTGCTGTCCTTTAATCTTTGAGAGAATGTTAAGTTTTCCTTCGTCCCTTCGCCTTCGTTTCTCTTCCTCGATTCTCATAAATTCAGGTACTTCAAGTGCTTGAGTATTAGAACCACAAGCGAGGACACCCTTTTGGTAAGTTGGCTCCGCGGGGATTTGGCTAGTAGGAGTATCTGTCACGCATATTATTGCTAACGTTTCCTTGTTATTTTTAGCTGCCTTTTTGCCTACTTTAGATGTAGGTACTATGAAGACAGCCCCAACATAGCTCTTCAGTGGGTCTGAGGCAGTTTTTTGAGCGATCGCGTAGTGAAAAACTGCTGTTTTTGTCGCACGAGCGAAATATTCATAATTTTTGTTTTCAGTTTTAATACCTGTCCCTAGTTTCGGAATTGAATCCACAAAAGCACCATTTTCTAGATAGTAATATTGCTGTGCTTTATTCATTACGCCGATATAGATTTGCCCATAGAGTCTGCCTTTGCCTCCACAAATCCTCTCTTCAGGAAATACCATAGGTAAAGCTATAACTGCCAAAACACCAAAAATTACCATAAGAACCAAAAGTCTAAGGTAGAAAGCTATACCTTCAATTTTGTGCTTTTTAAATAAAAATTGTAACCACTTAGCTCGGAAATAGATGCTCATTTCAGCCTCTTTGAATAAATAAACCCTAGATACTTTTTTATACTTTGCGTGCGTGCAAACTATAAAAAGCTTTAAGAAACATTCACTTGGAAGATGAGGGATTCCTGAAAAGTTTAGATTTTGGCTTGCTTAGTTAGATGCAAAGCCAAAATCTAAATTTTCTTCCGGGTTAACCTTAAGGTGAATAACGGTAGATTTCGGTGGTGTTAGAACCGCAAGTGAGGGCACCCTTTTGGTAAGTTGGATCGGCGGGAGGTTTGTTACTGGGAGTCTCTGTTTCGCATACTATTGATAACGATGACCCTTTCTCGTGATTTTCAGCCGCTTTCTCGTCGTGATTTTCAGCCGCTTTCTCGTCTACATCAGATGCAGTTACTATGAAGACAGCCCCAACATAGCTTTTCAAAGGTTTGGAAGCAGATTTTTGAGCGATCGCGTAGTTGAAGACTGCCGTTTTTGTGGCTCGAACGGAATATTCGTAATTTTTTGTTTTAGATTGAACACCTAACCCTAGTTTCGGAATTGAAGCCACAAAAGCACCATTTTCTAGATAGTAGGCTTGCTGTGCTCTATTCATTGAGCCGATATATTGTTTCCCTTCTGATTGACCAGCTTTGCCTCCACAGCTCACAGCGCTAGGAAGTGCTATAGCTACCAAAATACCAACAATGCTAATGACAACGACAACCAAAAGCGCAATCAAGACATTACCCTGGTTCTCATTTCTATTTGACAAATATTGTAACCACTTAGCTCTAAAATAGATATTCATATTCCATCTTTTTAAGTAAACAAACCCCGGATATTTTTTTGTGTTTTGCGTAGGTGCAAAGTCCAAAATGCTTGAATAAGTATTCACTGGCAAGATGAGAAATTCCTGAAAAGTTTAGATTTTGGCCTGCTTAGATACCAATCCATAATCTAACCTTTCTTCCGAGTTAGCCTTAAGACTAATAACGGGAGATTTTTGTGGTGTTAGAACCGCAAGCGACTTCGCCATTTTGATAAGCTGGCTCTACAGGCTTGATTGCACCGGGAGCATTCGCTTGACACAGAATCCTTACTGTAGTTAAGTCTCGGGAATGATTGTCCGGTACGATGAATACAGCCCCAATATAGCTCTTCAGGGGTTTTGAAGCAGTTTCTTGAGCGATCGCGTAGTTAAATACCGCTGTTTTTGTTGCACGAATAGAATATTCATAATCTTTTGTTTTACTTGGAATACTTAGACCGAGTTTCGGCAGAGAAGCAACAAAAGTATTATTTTCTAAATAGTAAGCTTCTTGTCCTCTGTTTATAGAGACGATATAGATTTCTCCTTGCGATCTCTTGTTATTAGCTGTGTTGGCACAATTCAAAAAAATAGGCAAAGCCATAACTGCCAAAACACCAAAAATTATTATAAGAATCAGAATTCCAATGTAGAAGGCTATACCTTCATTTTTATGTTTTTTAAATAAAAAGTTTAACCACTTAGCTCGAAAATAGATGCTCATCATCTTCACTTTTGTCAAGTAAATAAACCCAATATAATTTTTTTGTGCTTTGCATACACGCAAAGCACAAAAAGCTTTAATAAGTATTCACTGGGAAAATGAGAAATTCCTGAAAAGGTTAGATTTGGGATTGCTTAAGTGTCAATTCCCAATCTAACCTTTCTTCCGAGTTAGCCTTAAGGCGAATAACGGTAGATTTCTGTGGTGTTGGAGCCGCAAGCAACTGCGCCATTTTGATAAGCTGGCTCTACAGGTTTGATTGCGCCAGGGGAATCCGCTTGGCACAAAATTGTTACTGTTGTCTCACGGTTAGCAACTTTAGATTTGGCCTCAGTAGCTGGTATTACAAACACAGCCCCAACGTAACTGTTATTTCCTTTACTTTGGGATATCCCGTAACTAAAGGCAGCCGAAGAAGTGGCACGGGTTGAATATTCGTAGTCGTCACCCTGCTTTTGAAGGCGGATTCCTAACTTATTAAAGTCGTTAGCAAAGGACTTTTTTTCAGAAAAATGGGCTTCTTGAGCTAAGTTAATTGACTCAATATTTTCTTCCACTGCTGATTGCTTAACTGGGCCACATTTCAACATAGGGGGAAACCCGAGTGCGAAAGCAATGGGATTACCTACCAATACCAAACTCCCTATCGTTATTACACCCGTTGCGAAAAAGAGTATGTTTCTTCGCTGTTTGAGGGAATCTTGCCAATTGTAAAGAGACGATGAATCTGTTTGTGTAGACGCCGCAAATTTACGGATTGGTTCGTTTTTCAAAAGATGATGTTTGGTTTCGGCTGTAGTCTTTCCCAAGGTTCGTTCCTTTTTATTTTTCTGTTGTATTCTTGCGCCCTTCTAAACCAATTGTTTGGTCTGAAACTGTTTTAACTCACTGGGTGCGATCGCGCCATACTCGGTAATCACTGCTGAAATTAATTCAGCGGGAGTGACATCAAACGCTGGGTTGTAAAACTCCACACCAGCAGGGGTCAGAAGCGTATCGCCAACTTGGTAGATTTCTGATGGATGGCGCTCTTCAATCGGAATTTTGTTGCCAGAAGACAACTCAAAATCAATCGTAGAGAGGGGTGCGGCAACAAAGAAAGGAACATTGTGAGCCTTAGCAACCAGTGCCAGACTGTAAGTGCCAATTTTATTAGCAGTGTCACCATTTGCGGCTATCCTGTCAGCACCGACAACGACTGCATCAATTAAACCCTGTTTCATACAGTGAGCTGCCATACTATCGGTAATCACCGTAACTGGAATGCCTTCTTGGACGCATTCCCAAGAAGTCAGTTTCGCACCTTGTAAGCGGGGACGAGTTTCATCGGCATAGACTCGCTCCAGACGCCCATCTCGCCATGCAGAACGAACAACGCCCAAGGCAGTTCCATAGCCAGCAGTTGCCAAGGCTCCAGCGTTGCAGTGAGTCAAAATAACCAGTTTATGAGGCTTGGAGGGTAAAGCTTTTAAACCGTGATCGCCGATTGCCTGACAAGTTTGCAAGTCTTCTGCATTAATCGCCTTAGCAGTTGTCAGTAAAATAGATTTGATTTCTTCTACCGTTCCGAGCGACTCATAGGCAGTTCGCAACATCCGCGCGATCGCCCAAAATAAATTAACCGCAGTTGGACGAGTTTGCCGTAACATCTCGGCAATTTGCTCCAACTTGCTCAAAAACTCCTCGCGCTTGTCTGTCTGAATCTCTCTTGCCCCCAGGTACATCCCATAGGCAGCAGCAACACCAATCGCCGGTGCCCCCCGGACAATCATCGTTTTAATCGCCTGCGCCATATCTTCGCAGCAGCTGATCTCAACAAACGTGTACTCCGTAGGCAGCCGGTTCTGGTCGATGAGCAAAACGCGGTCTTGATTCCAAATAACCGGATAAACTTGAGTTTTGGTAGACATATTGGCGGTGAGTTGCTAGTTATCAATATGATAGTTTCTAACAACTTAGCCGATATTTACCCGACTAACTGCTTTTTTACCTCGTGCTTTCTCCCGAAAACTTAGGGTGATTTTGTCTTAACGCAAAAGAACACCAAGGAAAGCTCAGACTACACCCAAAGCGCAACCGATATCATTGCGTACCTCTGCGTTAGCGAAGCGGCGCGATCGCGCTTACCTGTGCGTACCTTTGCGTTAAAAAAACCTACCTTTAACTCATCACTGCTGACAGCTGAGGACTAAAAGATTTCCGCACTCGCTCGGCAATTTGAGCCGGTGTCAGACCCAGTTCCGCCATCGACTGTTCTGGCGTAGCATGATCCACTAATACATCAGGCACGCCAATCCGCGTAATCGGCACCATCAGATTATGATCCAGCAGACTTTCTGCCACAGCCGAACCAAAGCCGCCGATGATGCAGCCTTCTTCCAGCGTCACCACCCGACCAATCTGCTGAGCCAGAGGCAAAATTAACTCAGTATCCAGCGGCTTAGCAAAACGGCCATTCACAACAGTCGCTTCAATCCCATGCTCGCTCAAAATCTCCGCTGCCTGCATGGCGGGATATACCATCGAGCCATAACCCAGGATCAAAACATCATCGCCTTGGCGCAAAATTTCTGCTTTGCCAATGGGTAGTTCTTCCCAGCCTTCTTCCATCAGGGGCACCCCGTAGCCATTGCCGCGAGGATAGCGCATGGCAATCGGACCATCGGTGTAGTTAACACCAGTGACGATCATCTGCTGCAATTCAGCTTCATCTTTGGGTGCCATCAGCACCATGTTCGGGAGACAGCGCAAATAAGCGATATCGTACATCCCTTGGTGCGTGGGACCATCAGCACCGACAATCCCGGCGCGGTCAAGACAGAAAAAGACGGGTAATTTTTGAATGCAGACATCGTGAACGATTTGGTCGTAGCCGCGTTGCAGAAAAGTAGAATAAATCGCGACAACGGGTCGCATCTCTTCACAAGCCAAACCGGCGGCTAAAGTAACCGCGTGTTGTTCGGCAATGCCGACATCAATGTATTGCTTGGGCAGTTTGCTGGCGAGTTTGTCTAAACCCGTACCAGTCGCCATTGCTGCTGTGATGCCGACAATTTTGGGATTATTCTCAGCGAGTTTAACCAGCGTGTGGGAAAACACCTTGGCATAAGAAGGAGGTTTGGGTTTGCTGGAAGGAACCGCTTTCCCAGTTGCGAGGTTAAAGGGGGATTGTGCGTGGTAGCCGACTTGGTCTTTCTCAGCGATTTCGTAGCCTTTTCCTTTCACCGTTGCTACGTGAACCAGGACTGGTCCCTGCATCTTGTGTGCTTGCTTAAAGGTGGCAATCAGTTCCTCTAAATTGTGACCATCCACTGGTCCCATATAAGTAAAGCCGAGTTCTTCAAATACCGCCCCTACTTTAGGAACTGCCAGACGCTTCATCCCTTCTTTCACTCGTTCCAGTTCTGGGGTCAGGGATTCACCCACAAAAGGAATATGCTTGAACTGCTCCTCCAGATTATCTGTAATAAACTGCATCGGCGGACTGAGACGCATTTTGTTCAGATAGCGAGGAATCGCGCCGACGTTGGGCGAAATCGACATTTCGTTATCGTTCAGCACCACCAGCAGGTTGGTTTTGGGCAAGTGTCCGGCATGGTTAATCGCTTCCAACGCCATGCCGCCAGTGAGTGCCCCATCGCCAATCACTGCCGCGACTTTGAAGTTATCGCCTTTGAGGTCTCGCGCCATCGCCATGCCCAAAGCAGATGAAATACTGGTGGAAGCATGACCAGCACCAAAGTGATCGAATTTACTTTCACACCGCTTGAGATAACCGGCGATGCCATCTTTTTGGCGCAGTGTGTGGAAGCGGTGATATCGCCCTGTAAGCAACTTGTGCGGATAGGCTTGGTGCCCGACATCCCAGGTCACTTTATCGCGATCTAAGTCTAGCGTTTGATACAAAGCTATTGTCAGTTCTACGACCCCCAATCCCGGTCCTAAATGACCGCCGCTGGTGGCTACAGTTTGGAGATGCTTTTCCCGAATTTGACGGGCAATTTGCTGAAGTTGACGAATTGATAGACCGTGCAACTGGTTGGGATGAGTAATTTCACTCAAATGCATTCCAGATTTCCCTATAAGCTTAAGGATCGGATTTTAGTTATCTCTTTAAACTGTAATGGATTTGGGGGGACGAACCGAATCATTACGGCATACAAGGTGGGTTTAGTCTGCGTAACCGTTAGGGACACAGGAACTGCCCTCACTGTTACCCGGATGCAAAATATCCGATGAAATCCGTTAATTACAAAAATTCTGGATGTAGAGACAAATGCTTAACTTTTATCAATTAGAACAGCAAATTGAAGAACAGATGAAAGCCTCCGCTATCCCAGGTTTGGCGCTTTCGGTTGTGCAAAATGGGGAAGTCATCTATGCCAGGGGTTTTGGTGTCACCAGTGTGGAAGATGGCTCAATCCCTGTGACGCCGCAAACTCTGTTTCGGATTGGTTCTGTCACCAAGCCGCTGACTGGGACTGCGGTGATGCGGCTGGTTGAAACCGGAAAACTTGACCTAGATCGACCCATTAAAGATTACATTGATTGGTTCGCGCTCAGCGAAGAGGGAGCCGCTGAACGCATCACCCTACGGATGCTGATGACACATACGTCTGGACTCCCCACGGATGCCCAAAATTTTGGTCGGCGCGATCCAGAGGGACTTGAGGCTTACGTCCGAGACCAGATCCCGAAGTACCCGATTATTGCACCTCCCGGCAAACTGTATTCCTATAGCAACCCCGGCATTATGGTGGTGGGTTATCTCGCTGAGGTAGTCAGCGGTAAGCCATTTACCCAACTGATGCAAGAGTTGGTTTTCGACCCTTTGGAGATGCAACGCACTACATTTGATCCGACGGTGGCGATGACTTATCCGATTGCCCAATCGCATAACCAGAATGAGGATGGGACGTTAAGTGTGGATCGCCGCTTTGCTGACAATACGGCTGGCTATCCAGCGGGATTTGTTATTTCTACGGTGCTAGATTTGGCAAACTTTGCGATGATGCACATGAACCAGGGTTGTTTTCGCGATCGCCAGATCCTCTCACCCCAGTCGGTTGCCCAAATGCAAACACTTCATGCAGACTGGTATACGGCGGAAGGGGCGGGATATGGACTGACTTTCATGGTTGATCCCTACAAGGGGATACGTCGAATCGGACACAATGGTGCAATTAGCAGCTTTGGTAGCTGGTTCCTCATGGTTCCGGAGGCTGATGTTGCAGTTTCGCTGGTGTTCAACCGTCGTGCCCCTGACTTTGCTGCTTACAAAATCGTCAACCGAATCTTTGACGAACTCCTGAATCTGCCAAAGCAGGCACCGAAGCCGCAAGCGATCGCGCCCGATACCGCGTTATGGTCGCAGTATACAGGATTATACTTGGGACCTCAGACGGGTTTGCTCAAGATTCAGGTGGTGGATGGTCAGCTGATGCTTGAATTAAACGAGCAGGTAATGCCTTTACAGGCGCTCAAAAAAGACCTTTATTTTGCACAAAAGCCAGATAGCCAAGATAAAATTCCTGTCGGTTTTATCCTCGAAGCAACAGAACCGACACGGTATATTATGGTCAACTCTTCACCCTGCGAACGCATCGAACTCGATGCTTCGTTTGTGCCGGATTTCTCGGCTTGGGCATCTTATGCGGGCAGCTACATGTCATATCTAGATACGCTGACTATCCATGTTGAGGCAGATCGCGTGTTCCTCCACACCAAAATGTTCAACCAAGATGTGCCCTGCATCCTGATAGATAACACCCACTTTGCTTGCAAATTCGGTCTAATTGAAGTGCAAGTTGCGGAGGATGGCGTTGCGCGATCGCTTAACTTAGGAAATTATTTCATCTTTCCCCGCTGTTAAATCATCCCAATTGCTCTGTTGATTTCAGCCAAAACAATAGTTGCGTCATCTGGCAATTCTCTAGTTCAATCCACACTTCTGTAAAGATAACGACCGAATCTGCTATAAGATTTGGTCAGTAGCAAAGAGTTGAGAACCAATCCGAGTGACTCATGCAATCGGGGAAAACCTAGGCGGGTAGCTGCGTTTGAGATGGCGGAAATTTTTCAAGTTGGCAGCCAGGTAATTCAGGCACATGAGATTCCGTCTTTGTTGAGCCGTTATCAGTTGCTGCCCCAGTTTTTGCAAGGGATTATTATTGACGAAGCGATCGCGCTCTATTCTTGCACAGATATAGAGCGTCAATTGGCTGTAGAGCAGTTTGCCGCGCAACACCAACTCACCTCCCCAGAAACGCGAAAAGCTTGGGCGGTATCCCAAGGCATGACCTTAGAACAACTGGAAGACTTAGCTGTACGACCCTTGCTGCTAGAGAAGTTTAAGATGGCTACTTGGAGTTCAAAGGTCGAGTCTTATTTTATCGCTCGCAAAGCGAGTCTCGACCAGGTAGTGTGTTCCTTAATTCGTACCAAAGATATGGGAATTGCCCAGGAAGTCTACTTTAGAATTCAGGAAGGAGAGCAATCTTTCGCAGAGTTAGCTAGAGAATATTCCCAAGGAACAGAAGCTCACACTGGGGGAGTCATTGGCCCGGTAAGTTTGAGTGCTTTGCATCCAGCGATCGCAAAAATGCTATCCATTAGTCAGCCGGGACAGTTATGGCCTCCTACTCGTCTGGAAGAGTGGTATGCAATCGTTCGACTTGAAAAGTTCTTGCCAGCACAGCTAGATGAACAAATGCGCCGTCGATTGATTGACGAAATGTTTAATAACTGGCTCAAAGAGCGGATGCAACAAGTCGGTTTATTACAGTTTATCGAGTCTTCAGTCTCGGATTCAGCGTGACTTTAAAGGCAAAGTTGATGTAAATTGATTGCCCCCCAATTTAGCAGGGGTTGGGGGATCAAAACGGGACTTGCAAGTTCAAGAAGACTTGTATATACACGGTAGCTGTGGACGGGGAGCGGTAGCAGGGTGGTTTCATTTATTAAAAGAAAATTCTGTAACGTTGATTTTGGTTGGCGGTAGGGGCTTTTTGATTGCCATATCCCTACAAAATGTCGCAATGCCTCGAAATTTTCTAAGGATTGTATGAAACCACCCTGCTGTAGACGGGGTGGGGTCTCCCTGTCTGACTTTAAGGTAGCCCCGCAGCAGGGTTCGCCCTCCCAAGATAGAGGGTGGTTGCCGACAAGTATTAGCCCACTTTTTGCCGCTCTCAGTATATCTACAGAGATAGCGATTTCTTAGTACCAGGATGGTTTATGAAGATTGCGTGAATTTACGGCAACTTCATCCCAGCTTAATTTATACTTAGAATTAATTATCAGGGTTTGTTAACATCAACTGAATATCTTTAGGGTGGCGCTATTTAGGCTAAGGAAAGTTTGAAATCCTGCCCTTGGCACTGAGATAAGTGCTGATGATGTTGGCTACAAACAACCAATTTTCTGGAGAGATAGATTTTGCCAAAGTATCTGTTTTACCACAAGTAGGTTGGCTCAATTTGACCTGCCGAGGGAAAGAGTAATCTCTGTGAAGAAACAGTAGTATGGCGATCGCTCCTGAAAAATGGAATTTAGCGATCGCCATACTACTCCCACTTGACTTCACAGTTCTAGACAACCATTGAAAATGAAAAGAGACTTATATGGCTCCGACAACGCTTGCTGCTGGTGACATCGCCATTATCGGTTTCAATTTTGACGATCCCGATCAATTTGCCTTTGTTTTGCTAAAAGATATTGCTTCTGGAACTGCAATTCACTTTACAAATAAAGGTTGGCAAAGCAGCAACGAATTTAGAAAGGGTGAAGGAACCCTGACTTGGACAGCAAATAGAAACTACTCGGTTGGCGAAATTGTCAATCCGGGTGTTGGTTCAATGAAACTTTCAAGCGATGGAGATCAAATCCTTGCCTACCAGGGTTTGGCAACAGCTCCCACTTTTATTTATGCAATTAATAGTAACGATTCGGCATGGGCAGAGAATGCAACTAGTAACAATAACTCTGCATTACCGCCAGGATTAACAAACGGATTAACGGCGCTATCTATCCCAGAAATTGATAACGCAACTTATAACATTACTAACGGCACTTCCGGAACTAGAGGAGAGTTACTTGCAAAAATCAGCAACCCAGCGAATTGGACGGGCAATAATACCCAACGGTTGACGATGCCCAGTAGTGCATTTACAGTGACAAATACTGGCAGCGAAATAACAGAATCCCTTAGTTTGACGGTTGACTCCGCTACCTTCTCAGAAGCTGCGGGTGCAGGTGCTGCCACTGGAACTGTTACCCGAACCGGAGACTTATCAAAGTCACTCACGATTAACTTACTCAGCAGCGACACCAGCGAAGCTACCGTTGCGACAACTGTAACCATTCCAGCAAATCAGGCATCAGCAACCTTCGCAATTGATGCGGTGAACGATCCGTTTGTAGAGGGTTCTCAGACGGTGACATTAACAGCTTCTGCAACCCAATATATTAGCGGCACAATTACCGTAACCGTAACTGACGACGAACTAGAAGCTGGTAATATTCGCATCCATGACATTCAAGGTGCTAGCCATACATCGCCATTGGTGGGTCAGTTGGTTTCCAAAGTCCCTGGTATCGTCACCGCAGTAAAGTCAAATGGATTTTATCTGCAAGATCCTAATCCGGACACGAATGATGCTACCTCCGAGGGGATTTTCGTCCTCACTTGGATAACCCCCAAAGTCAGTATTGGGGACTCTATTCTGGTTAGCGGGATTGTTGATGAATTCATTCCTAGCGGTTCTGATAGCAGCAGTCTCTCCACAACTCAAATTATTGTGGGGAATGCAGGGATTGCAACAATTTCCAAGGGCAATCCTTTACCTAGTAGCACTATTTTGGGTGAGGGCGGACGCACGATTCCAACTCAAGTGATTGATGATGGATTAGGTATATTCAACCCGGCGCAAGACGGCATTGACTTCTACGAAAGCCTAGAAGGAATGCGGGTGCAGGTGAATAATGCGGTAGCGGTAGGGCCTACCAATGATTTTGGTGAAATTCCCGTCCTGGCTGACAATGGTGTGAATGCTAGCACCCGAACGGACAGGGGCGGTATCGTAGTTCAGCCGGGGGATTTTAACCCGGAACGGATTATTATCGACGATGCCATTATTAACGGTGAACCTCAAGTAAATGTGGGCGACACCTTCGCTGGTTCCATCACTGGCGTCATCGACTACAGCTTTGGCAATTATAAGCTTCTCAACACTGCACCTTTACCTAACGTCATTTCGGGAAATTTAGCACGGGAAACAACTGCATTAACAGGAAGTGCTGACCAGTTGACGGTTGCTAGTTTTAACGTCGAGAATCTCAATCCTGCTGATGATAACGCTAAATTTAGCAGCCTTGCGAATATTGTTATCAACAACCTCAAATTACCAGACATTATTAGCTTGGAGGAAATCCAAGACAACAATGGTGCCACAAATGATAGTGTCGTTGATGCTAACCAAACTTACCAAACCCTAATAGATGCGATCGCATCTATGGGTGGTGCAACTTACCAGTACCGTCAAATTAATCCGGTAGACGACCAAGATGGCGGTCAACCGGGGGGGAATATCCGCGTCGGCTTCCTCTTCAACCCGAATCGCGTTGAGTTTGTAGACCGTCCTGGCGGCACCTCCATAACCAACACCACCGTAAATAGCGGCACAGATGGCGTAGAACTTTCCGCTAGTCCGGGTCGCATTCTTGACACTAACCTTTCCAATGGTGACGCTTTTGCCAACAGTCGCAAGCCTTTGGTTGGGGAGTTTCTCTTCAAGGGCAATCAAGTATTTGTCATCGGCAACCACTTCAACTCCAAAGGTGGCGATCAACCTCTTTTCGGAAGTTCTCAACCGCCAACACTCACTTCAGAAGCGCAACGTCTACAACAAGCCGCTACCGTTAATAACTTTGTCGATAGCCTGCTAGCAATTGACCCCAATGCCAATGTCATAGTCCTGGGGGATTTTAATGATTTTCAGTTCTCAAAGCCGTTAGAAGTATTAAAAGGTAACGACCTCACGAACTTGATTGATACTTTGCCGAAGAACGAACAATATACCTACATTTTTGAAGGGAATTCTCAAGCGCTTGACCACATTTTAGTCAGTAAAAATCTCAACTCGACGGCAGAAATTGATGTTGTGCATCTCAATGCCGAGTTTGCTACTCAAGATAGCGACCACGATCCGCTAGTCGCCCGTTTTACCTTACCAATCAATGGCAACGCAAGTTCTAATACCTTGATAGGCAGTAATAGTAATAATCGTATTGATGGGAAAGCGGGGAACGATACCCTGATCGGACTGCAAGGAAATGATATCCTCACCGGCGGTGGAGACCAAGATATTTTTGTAATTCGCAGCGGCGATGGCATCGACACAATTACAGATTTCGGTGGCGTAGGAACGGGAAATCATCCATCCGCAGAGATAATTTCTGAAGTCGATACCCTCAAATTTGAAGGGGCTGGTCTAACTGCCAACAATCTACTTTTAACTCAAACGGGTAGCGATTTAGCGATCGCATTCGATGGCGTTGATAACACGAAGGTTATCTTGAAAAATTTTACCCTCCAAGATTTCAATAACCTCCAACAATCTACAGGTGCGTCGGTAGACATCGGCAATATTCTCTTTAACGGACAAACGCAGATTCAGAAAAGCTTTGAAATTGCTAACGCTAACGAGGAGCTCAAACAGATTTTCAACAAAAATACCGTCGCTTTCCTTAACGATTTGGATAACAACACCCAAGGTTTTGATGCTTCTAACGATGTTATTAACGGTCAAGGTGGCAATGATACGTTAGAAGGATTGGGTGGCGATGACTTGCTGCGTGGCGGGATTGGCAAGGACACTCTATTAGGTGGAGAAGGAAACGATTACCTCGCCGGTGGCGACGGTGATGACTGGCTTAATGGTGGGATTGGTCAAAATACACTCTTCGGCGGTAATGGTAGCGATCGCTTTGTTTTATCCAATAACAGCGGCGCAAACACCATTCTTGACTTCACCGATCCTCAAGACCTAATTGTATTGTCCGATGGTTTGAAGTTGGAGTATCTCACGATTACCCAAGGGACGGGTGCGAATGCAAACGATACTTTAATCAGGATTGCAAACACAGGAGAACTATTAGCGACGCTTACTGGAGTGCAAGCAAACACCCTTACCAGCAGTGATTTCACCACAATCTAGCTAAGTAACAAGCAATTGGTAATCATCTGTTGACCGTAATCGGACATCGTTCTGGTTAGGGTTTACGGATCTAAACCTCTATAAGAAAAAGTTATATAAAGCAGAGATAAAGTGACAATGAATTTTTTATAAAGTTTTTGTCAAAATTTTTTCATCTTCCTAAAGTAGTAAACAATTAAATTGTCAAATAAGTACAGAAAGAATTGAAATGTGCTAAAGACTACACTATAACTTTTCCAAGCAATGCAATTTTGAGATTGTTTGCATTTGTCCTCGCTCGATACACCTTTATCAACAAAATGTCCTCTCTAGCCAGATATTTACAGGAATTTCGATAATTGAGGCTAAAAACGCTAGTTTATCAAAATTTCTGGAAACTATATGACAGCATCTACTGAGATTAATTCAGTTCACCAGCTATTGGCGACCTGAATATCTACAAACTGACGGCTTTCTCTACGTTATTGAGCGACACGCTGGCGATCGATCTGGTGTCTCTACTTATCTCAACCATTGATATTTACACCCAAACCTCATCATGCAAGACTTTTGGAATCATTCCTCCTCAAATCAACAATCAAACCAAGCTGGTCAGGGCATTGCTGGTGAAAACTCTTCAGTGGTAGAGACTTCTCCCACCCAGCGAGTACAAAAGATAGTCTTCATTGACTCTACAGTTGAGAATTACCAGAGTCTCGCTGCTGGTGTGGAACCGGGGACGGAAGTATTTATCCTGAACCCAATGCAGGATGGAGTAGCGCAGATCGCACAAGTGCTGGCGGGACGCAGCGATATCGCCAGCGTTCACATAGTTTCCCACGGCACACAAGGCACTTTGCAACTGGGGTCAACCCGACTGAATTCAAGCAACCTAGAAGCATACACTAGCCAGTTACAGCAGTGGGCAAATGCTTTAACCCCTGATGCTGACATCCTTCTCTACGGTTGCGATGTAGCAGCAGGGGAAGTCGGTGCAGCTTTTGTGCAACAACTCAGTCAGCTAACAGGTGCTGACATTGCCGCTTCGGTTGACTTGACAGGCAGCGCAGCTTTGGGCGGTGACTGGGATTTGGAAGTTGCTACAGGGCAGATAGAAACTTCTCTGGTGTTTGGGGGAGCAGCGATCGCAACTTATACTTCAGTCCTGCCAAGCGATCTGTTCATCTCAGAGTATGTTGAAGGTAGCAGCAACAATAAAGCTCTTGAATTTTATAACGGTACTGGGGCAGCAATTAACTTAGCCGCAGCAGGTTACGCCGTAGACTTTTATGCAAACGGTAGCACTAGCCCGACTCTAACTATCAACTTGAGCGGCATAGTAGCAGATAAGGATGTATTTGTTTTAGCACAAGCTAATGCTGCCCTTAGCATTCTGGGTCAAGCCGATCAAACCAACAATTTTAATGGCTGGTACAACGGGGACGATGCGGTTGTGCTGCGTAAGGGTGCAACCATCATTGACTCGATTGGTCAAATTGGCAACGACCCTGGCACAGAATGGGGTAATGGGCTTACCAGTACCCAAAATAATACCCTGCGCCGTAAGAGTAACGTAACAACTGGAGATCCAAGTCCTTTCGATCCATTTGATCCCAGCGTTCAATGGGATGGGTTCGCCCAAGACACCTTCAATGGTTTAGGAAGCCACACGATCGCCAACACCAACATTGCGCCGGCGATTGCTCTCACAGTTGCACCTGTGCCTTACACCGAAAATGCAGCTGCTACCGTCATTAATAGCACCGCCACTGTCACAGATAGCGACTCCCTCAACTTTGACACCGGGAAGCTGACAGTAGATTTTACGGCAGGTGGCACGGCATCCGACCGTTTAGCAATTCGCAACCAAGGTAACGGTGCAGGGCAAATTGGGCTAGATGGCACAATTGTCAAATACGGCGGAGTGCAAATCGGCACCTTCACAGGCGGGACTGGCACCACTCCTCTAGTCGTCACTTTCAACGCCAACGCCATACCCGCCGCCGCTACTGCACTGCTGCAAAACATCACCTATCAGAACGCCTCAGAGAACCCCAGCACCACTCCTCGCACCGTCCGCTTTGTCGTTACCGATGGCGATGGTGGCACCAGCACCGCTGTTACTGAAACCATCAACGTTACATCTGTCAACGATGCGCCGATTATTGGTGCTTCAGTAATTAAATACGATGGTTCGTTAAATACCACGCCCGACACTCAAGGATTTACATACATTCCCGTTGGTAGTGCAACGCAAAGTGCCTCCGGTGGCGCAACTACCTTGGATACCACTGCCGACTCAGGCACTTATGCGGGCTATTCTCCTAACAGCGTGCCGAACCTGGATCGCACTACTGGTTACACCGTCAGCTTCACTGCCCAAGTTCTCTCAGAAGATCATACGACGAGCACAGCGGATAAAAACGGCGATGGCATTGCCGATAGAGCTGGTTTCAGCATCATAGTCCTTAGCAGCGACAAAAAAGGCATCGAATTAGGATTTTGGGATGACGAAATCTGGGCGCAGGAAGATGGCACAACTCAGACAGATCCAAGTACAAATCCTTCTGCCAGCAACAACCAACTTCTGTTCACCCATGCTGAAGGCGCTACCTTCAACACTACTGCGGGTTTAATTCCCTACCAGCTGACAGTTCTTGGCGATACTTACACTCTCTCAACAGGCGGCACTACCATCCTTAGCGGTAAGCTGCGGGATTACACTGCTTGGGTGGGGGTGGGGCCTATCGATCCCTATGAAACCCCTAACTTCATTTTCTTCGGGGATGGTACTACCTCTGCCAGCGCCAAAGTAAAGTTATCAGATGTCTCAATTACAACTAACAGCAGCTTTGCACCCCAAACAGTTGCTGAAGATACCGATTTATCGATCGCAGGAGTTAGCGTATTTGACGTGGATGCGGGAAATACTGCTATCACCGTCACTCTAGAAGTCAACAATGGTGCTTTGACAGTCAACTCTACTGGGTTAACAGTCAATGGCAACGGCACGGGAACTGTCACCCTGACAGGCAGTCAAAGCAAGATTAACGCTAACTTAGCCGCCACAAACGGACTGCTATACAAAGGCAAGCAAGACTTTAATGGTAGCGACACGCTCAAGATTACAGCTAACGATGGTGCAGCTACTAGCAATATCAAGACGATACCAATTACCGTCACCCCAGCCAATGATGCCCCGGTGTTAAATAATGCTGGGAGTCCGGTACTAACAGCAATTAATGAAGATGTTGCCCTCGCCAGCAACAAGGGGACTCTGGTTTCTGAAATTATTGCTAGCGGTGCTGGCAGCAATCCTATCACCGATGCAGATGCAGGTGCAGTCGAGGGAATTGCTGTAATTGGGGTGGATAATACCAACGGCACTTGGCAGTATTCTACTGATGGCGGAAGTAGCTGGAATAACTTTGCGGTGTCTGCTGCGGCTGCTACCGTACTAAAAGATACAACAAGCGATCTCATCCGTTTTCTCCCTAATGCCGATTTTAACGGTACTGTCACTTCAGGCATTACCTTCCGCGCTTGGGATGCTTCTGACGGACTCACTAGCGGTAAAACTGGAGTAAACCCTGGGGCGGGTGGCGGCGCATCTTCCTTCAGCATTGATGCTGAAACAGTCAGTATTATTATTAACCCAGTAAACGATGCCCCCAGTTTCACACTTGGTGGCAATCAAAGTATCGCAGCTGGGACAGGGGCGCAAACTGTCACTGGCTGGGCGAGTGGGTTTAATCCGGGTGCTGCCAACGAATCAAGTCAAAGCATCGACAACTACATCGTCAACGTCACTAGCAACCCTGGTATCTTCGCCTCTGCACCAAAAATTGACCCGCTGACAGGTAATCTTACTTATACTCCTGCTGCAACAATTGCGACAGCTACTACAGCCACAGTTGCAGTCCAAGTTAAGGACAATGGTGGCACTGCTAACGGTGGTATCGATACCTCAGTAGTGCAAACCTTTCAAATTACCGTCAATTCTGGAACACCGACAGTTAGCATACAGGCGATAGATGCTGATGCAGCAGAAGCAGGCGCAAATACTGGAACTTACCAGATTACCCGGACTGGCAACACAACGGGCGATTTGACAGTGAATCTTGCTGTTGATGGTAGCAGCACTGCGATCGCAAGCGACTACAATCTCAGTAGCGGCGGTTTGTCCGTGGTGATTCCAAATGGGCAGAGTTTTGTCAATGTTACTCTTACTGCTGTTGATGATACTTTGCCAGAGTTAGCCGAAACGCTGCGGCTAAACTTGGCGACGGGTGCAGGTTACACCATTGATGCTGCTAAGAACAATGCTACGGTAGCGATCGCATCCAACGACCCGATTCAATACGCGATTACTACTGCTTACCCAACTTTGATTGAAGGTGACACTGGTAAGCAAACTGCTACCTTTACTGTCACGCGCAGCGGCGGAATTGGGGTAGCCAGTACCGTTGATTATGGAATTGGTGGAACCGCAACCAATGGCATTGACTACAACAACATACTGGTTACAGGTGGGACAACTGCCCTTTCCGGCACGCTTAGCTTTGGAGTTGGCGAGACAACCAAAACAATCAACCTAGATGTTTTGGGTGACACAATATTTGAGCAAGATGAAACCATCAATGTCACCCTGAGTAAACCGAACCTAACACTTGCCCCCGCAAGTTCGACGATTACTACAGGTACAGCACAGGTAACGGTTATTAACGACGATGCCAAACCCACCGTCTCCATCACACCAGCCACTGTTACTCAAAGCGAAGGCACCACAGGAACCAGCGCCTACACCTTCACCGTGTCCCTCTCCAACCCCAGTGACCAGCCAATTACGGTCAACTACAGTACCAACGACGGCACCGCCACCACCACAGACGGCGACTACGTCGACAACGACGGCATCCTTACCTTCAATCCGGGCGACCCCTTAACTAAAACCATCACGATTAACGTCAAGGGTGACAACAAGTTTGAGAAAGATGAAACCTTCAGCGTCAAACTCAACAATGCTACCAACGCCACCGTTAACCCAGAGGCGAACGCCAGTACCGCCATCATCACCAACGACGATTCTCAACCCATCGTCTCTATCGCACCAGCCACCGTTACTCAAAGCGAAGGCAATACTGGCACCACCGCCTACACCTTCACCGTGTCCCTTTCCAACCCCAGCGACCAGCCAATTACGGTCAACTACAGTACCAACGACGGCACCGCCGCCACAACCGACGGCGACTACACCGACAACGACGGCATCCTTACCTTTAATCCGGGCGACCCCTTAACAAAAACCATCACGGTTAACGCCACGGGTGACAACAAGTTTGAGAAAGATGAAACCTTCAGCGTCAAACTCAACAGTGCTACCAACGCCAATCTAGGCAACACTACTGCCACAGGCATCATCAAAAACGATGACACCCCTGGATTCACTATTTCCCCGATCAGCGGCAACACCACCGAAGCTGGAGGTACTGCCACATTTACAGTTAAACTCAACAGCCAACCCACCGCTAATGTCACCCTTGGCTTAACCAGTTCCGACACCACCGAAGGTACCGTCTCTAGCCCCAGCCTCACATTCACAGCCAATAACTGGAATATTGCTCAAACCGTTACGGTCAAAGGAGTTGATGATGCACTGGTTGATGGCAATATCGCCTACAACATCATCACCGCCCCAAGCGTCAGTACCGACCTTAACTACAACAAACTCAATCCTGTTGATGTCGCTGTCACCAACATCGACAACGACGCCGCCGGATTTACCATCACCCCAATTAGCGGCAACACCACCGAAGCCGGAGGCGCTGCCAACTTTACCGTCAAACTCAATAGTCAACCTACAGCTAACGTCACCCTTGGTTTAGGAAGTTCCGATCCGACAGAAGGCAGCGTTTCCAGCCCATCGCTGACCTTTACTTCAAATAATTGGAATATTGCTCAAACCATTACGGTGAAAGGAGTTGACGATGTACTTGTCGATGGAAATATCGCCTACAGCATCGTTACTGCCCCTGCTATTAGCACCGACGCCAAATACAACGGACTGAACCCGCAAGATGTTGCTGTTGTCAACATTGACAACGACACTGCACCCCTCAATGTCATTAACGGCACTTGGCTTTCTGAAACCTTGGTGGGAACCTCTTTAGACGACCGGATCAATGGTTTTGGCGGTCATGACACGATTGTAGGGGGACTGGGAAAAGACCGGATTTACGGCGATGACGGCAACGATACCCTGATTGGCGACCTCAACAATAATCTCTTGACTGGGGGTTCGATGGGTATGGATGACATCATCTACGGCGGTACAGGTAGCGATCGCATCAACGGTTGTGGTGGCAATGATTATCTGTACGGTGAGTCCGGAGATGACCAAATCTGGGGAGATGGGGGCGATGACCGACTTTACGGAGGCTTGGGGAATGACATCCTCACCGGAGGTTTGGGGCGCGATATTTTCGCAGTTTCCAAAGGTGAAGGAACTGACACCATCCGCGACTTCCAAATTGGTCAAGACTACATTGGGTTAGTTGGTGGTTTGGCACTGAATCAGTTGTCGATTATTCAGCAAGGTAGCAATACCAGCATTATTGACAATTCCAACAACCAGACTCTGGCAATATTGGCTGGGGTGAATGCTGCTACGTTTATGAGTAATGCAGCTTCTACTTTTGTAAGTATCTAGTATAAGGAAGCAGCTTTAATTAATATTTAAAGCTGCTGATTTGGCAACTATTGACAATGAGTTGCTGTGGATATGAGCCTGAAGCCAGAACAGAATCTAATAGAGAAAATGCTTCTAAGAACATCAACACCGTACATCTACACAATTTTGCTGCTGTTAGGAACGCTAACTTCAACTGCTACCGCCCAAACACCTAATTTAAAACCCAATCCATCAAGCTCGACAACAGACTTTACAGGCGTTACAATCCTCCAGCTACCTGATGGCATTCCTGAATTAAATAACGATACTGTAGACTCATCCTTTGGCGATACCCTTGATGTAGCAAAACACCCACCAGGCGCGTTGGAACCCGCAGCCTTAAGCTTCGAGGACCAGAAGTCTTTAGCCAAACCGTCTTTTTACACGCTAAAACAAGGGCGTTTTGTTGCCCAAATATCTAATGTAAAAACTGCACTCCCCACACCAGAATCTAGTCCCAAACCCGTACCTTCCCCAGAGACATTGGAGGTTGAGATTTCTCAACCTTTAGCAGCAGTAAAAACACCTCCTCGGACTTTGCGCGAAGCAGGGTTACTCCAAGAAATACTAACCCCAGAAAACGCCGCTCCTACAGAAGAGATTAGCGCTGCCACTAAACAAACAGCACCATCAGATCGAGTTCGTTCTCAACGATTTCTGCCCCGGATCGGCGCTGAATTTACCACTGGCTCTGGTGTGGGTTATGAAAGTTCTTTTGGTAGCATTGGAGGCTTTGTTCCCCTATGGCAAAACTCAGACAACCTCACCTTCTTAGAAGGTCGATTGCTGTTGTCAACGGAAGATTCTCATATAAGCAGCAATATTGTTTTAGGACATCGCTTTTATAGTGCCAAAGATAACCGGATCTTGGGCGGCTATGTTGCCTTCGATACCCGCGACACGGGTAATAGCAACTTTAATCAACTGGGTGCTGGGTTTGAAAGCTTAGGAGAAAACTGGGATATTCGCGCGAATGCTTACATTCCGGTTGGAGATACCCGCCAACTGACCCAAGAGAGGGTTTTTTCTACAGGTTTATCGTTTTCAGACCCTTTCTTTCAGGGTAATTTCTTGGGTCAAACTAGAAATCAACAACTTCAACGCGATCGCAATTTTGAAGCGGCGATGGCAGGGTTTGATGTTGAAGCTGGCATGAAAATTGCCCAAATCAGTCGAACCGGCGACCTCCGAGGCTATGCCGGACTTTATTATTATGATGCCCCAGGCAGTGCAGAGATTTTGGGCTGGCGGACTCGGTTAGAAGCCCGTCCTACTGACACTTTCAGGCTGGGACTATTGCTCTCAAATGATGCCACTTTTGGCACGAATTTAGTGCTGAGTGTGGGGGCGAATTTTCCCGGAACTCGTCTGAGAGGGATACGAACAGAAGATCGGGTTCTGGCGCGTCTGGGGGAATCTGTGACCCGAAACGCGAATATCGTAGTCGATGAACAATCCGAATCTGAGTCTTTCAGCGTGCAGGATACGGTATTTGTCACGAATCCTACAACGGGTCAACCGTGGAGATTTCGGCACGTCAATTTGGGAATTGGAACCGGGAACGGCACGTTTGAGAATCCGACTGGAACGGTTGCGGAAGCTTTGGTTGTGGCTCAACCCAATGATATTGTCTACGTGCAACCAGGGACAAATCCTGGGGTTCCTGCTTTCAAGATTCCCGACCAAGTGCAGGTGCTTTCAACTGGCCCTGTGCAGCGTATAGATACCGTGGAACTCGGCAATTTACAATTACCCTTGTCTAATGCGGGGGTACTGGCAGACGTGACAGGAACGGTCACAATGGGGAACACGACAACGCTTTCAGGTTTCGCTATCACCACAACTAATGGTTCTGGCATCGCTGGAAGCAGCATCAGCAATGCAATTATTCGAGACAACGCGATCGCGAATTCTGCTAGCGAGGGTCTCCTACTTGAGAACGTGACCGGGCAGATACTGATCCAAGACAACGCGATCGCAAATTCTGCTTTGGAAGGCTTTTCCCTCAGCAATAATCAGGGGCAAGTTAACCTAATTCTTGTCAAAAACACGATCGCCAACAATGGTGCTTTAGCTAACGAAGGGGACGGCATCAATCTTGAACTTCGCAATACTGCAACTGGAACCTTTAATATCTCAGAGAATACGATTACTGGCAGTAACAGCTTCGGGAGCATCGCCGACGGAGTCGAGGTAAAACTGTTCGAGAGTGCTTCCGGAACCTTTACTCTTACTAATAACCAAATAACCGCAAATCAATTTAGTGGCATTAATATTGAACTTGAATCCAATACTTCGGGAACATTTGAGATTGCCAACAGCACAATCTCAGGCAATCAATTTGATGGAATTTCTATTAAGCTAAACGATACCGCGACTGGAACGTTTAATATTACTAATACTCAAATTTCTAAAAACGGGTTTGATGGGGTTGGGATACTTCTCTCAAATAACACCTCTGGAACCTTCAACATTACCAATAGCACCATTGCTGAAAATCAAGATAATGGAGTGAATATCGCACTTTCCGATGCAGCGATAGGAACAGTCAATATTTCTAACAATCAGCAAATTTCTAAAAATGGATTTTACGGAATATTCACCAGCATCAATGGAAATGCCCAACTTCAACTCCTCAGTGAATCGAATCAAATTATTGATAATGCTTTTACCGGGTTTTCCCTCAACAGCTACGATACTGCCAAAATCTTTGCTGGAGTCCGGTTTAACACCTTAACAGGCGGAGCCATCGGGGATCTCGAAGCAATAACCAGCGGTTCTGGCGATACAATTTGTCTGCAACCCCGCAATAATACGATTGGCAACTTTTTCTTAAATGACAGTTTTGGAGGAGCGATCCAGATAGAAACGGGAACGCTGTCTACAAATAATATCTCTGTCAGCGATCTTAGCAATTGGTCTGGAACCACTGTACCGGCTGGAACTTGTGGTTTCCCTTAGTCGGTAAATGATACCAGTTCACTTTTGTGGAATTACACATTAGATCCTCCAACTCCCCTTTTCAGGTGAGATTCGAGCCATAAAGTGAATTGGTATTTGTTTGCTTCCAAGCTTTGAACTCGCTTTAGCAACGAACTAGGTAGCGGCTCCATCTCATCTATAGCAATCCTCAATGATTCGTGAATCCGAGTCCACTGAGTTCTCTAACAAGTCGGAGAGCTAAACCACTGTATTTGCAAGCAGATGATTTGGGGCAAAGCTTTGTATATGTAAATACAAAATTACTTTACATAAGATAATACCTCAGATAGGTATATCGAGCAGCCATAACTACATCCTGGGAAGAGGAATTCGTACATCTGGCTTTCTAAGATGATCCCAGGCAAAAATAATAGGAGTAGTTTATGACCGAGCAACCAGATCAACAAGTTAATAACTTACCTTCAGAAGTACAAGCACTGCCTGAGGCAGCTCAGCAGATTTTCCAGGCTGCATTTAAGAGTGCCCAAGAAGACGGGATGGACGAAGAATCTGCCCGCAAAGTTGCGTGGAATACCATCAAAAGCGAATACCGTCAAGGTGAAAATGGCGAGTGGGAGCGGACTCCTGAAATGATAAACGAAGACAATTCAAATCCCGTAACTCGCGCCGCTGTCCAGTCTGGCGGCAATTAAACGCCTTTAAGTAGCAATACTTTAGATTGATTGACAATAGAAGGCGGTCTGTGCAGGTCACAGACCGCCTTTTGCCTATAAGTCTACGCTTAATTTGCAGTAAAACGAATCGTTTCAAGTGTAGCGAACGATGTAGAGATGAACACCATCAGATGGAACCTCACCCCTAGCCCTTCTCCGTGGACGGAGAAGGGAGAATCTTTAATCCCTGGCCCTCTGGGTTCACAAGGTGCGGTTAAACCGGAGTGCATTCAATAGAGAATTACCAAAGTGCCGTCTGAAAGCAATTGTTCGCGTCGCTAGTTGCTAAAGCCACTACGCCCAAAAGATAAATTTGAATAAATTATGATAATTTATGGTTGTAGTTAGCTCAACTGTGTTAACTACCTCAACTCATCGTTTATCAAATAACTAGGTTTAAAAAAAATAAACAGGGAGAACATTATGAAAAAAACATTAAATAATGTATTGTTAACAGGTCTTGTCGTGTTTTCAATGGCGCTGGTCAGTGGTTGTGGTAGAGGCGAAAAATCCGCTACATCTCAGGCTTCTCCTTCTCCAAAATCTACTACATCTCAGACTTCAACTACCTCTACACCGACTTCTTCTCGACTGACTTTTGAAAAATCTTTCCTTGTCAGAAAAACTCCCGATAAAAAAGTTGTGCTGGTCAATGATGGAGTTTATAAAAGAGGGGAAGATGTTCAGCTAGTCTTGCTTAATGTTGGCAAATTTAAGAAAGGTCAGGATGGGAAAAACTGGCTAGATATGGATATGGAAGTTAAAAATGCCAAGGGTGAAGTCATCTTGGTAAAAAAGAGCCTAATTGGAGAAAAAGGACATACAGCTTTAAAAGATGA
The DNA here is from genome assembly GCF_039961915.1 of Trichocoleus sp. DQ-A2. Lineage (NCBI taxonomy): Bacteria > Bacillati > Cyanobacteriota > Cyanophyceae > Leptolyngbyales > Trichocoleusaceae > Trichocoleus > Trichocoleus sp. DQ-A2. The sequence continues at coordinate 118,311 of NZ_JAMPKD010000009.1, read as the reverse complement.
TGTGGCAGCCTCTCCCAATGGCACTGTTAATACAACTCCTAAAATTCAACCTGGCACTTACCAAATTCAGCTAACGGTTTATGACAAGGTAGGTGGTGGTAGGGTAACAGAAACCAAAGCGTTTACTTTGAAGTAGGGACATTTCCAAATTAAAGATAAAATCCAAGAATTGAAGCTTGAATGTTTTATCCCTGTTTGATAAACGCGCCCTCATTTTCGGATGAATAGCGGATATTGGCTTCTTTGAAACGCCGCAAAGCTTCAGCTAAGCGATCGCATTCCGCAATCAAACTAACCCGCACATACCCCTCACCACCCGCTCCAAAGGCATTTCCTGGAGTCACGACCACGCCCGTCTGCTGTAAGACAGAGAGGGCAAAATCTGTTGAGGTCATTCCTACCGGACAAGGAACCCACAGGTACATGGTGGCTTTTGGTTTGGGAACCGTCCAACCCAACTCAGCAAATCCCTCAATCAGAAAATCGCGGCGACGGCGATAGCGATCGCAAACCTGATTTACATAAACATCTGGAAGTTGTAAGGCGGTTTCGGCGGCAGATTGCAAGGCGGCAAAGATGCCATAATCCAGATTGGTCTTGAGTGTCCGCAACCCTTGAATAATGTGTTGGTTGCCTACCACAAAGCCAACGCGCCAGCCTGCCATGTTGTAAGTTTTAGACAGAGTATGAAACTCGACGCCGATTTCCTTCGCCCCTGGAATTTCTAACAAGCTGGTTGGTTGATAACTATCAAAAGCTAATTCTGCGTAGCACAAATCATGCACCAGTAAGATTTCGTGCTTCTTGGCAAAAGCAACGATATCTTTGAAGAACTCGCGGGGTGCGGTTGCGCCAGTAGGATTGCTGGGATAGTTGAAATAGAGAATCTTGGCTTGTTGGGCGACATCATCGGGAATGTCACCGAGATCGATCAACCAGTCATTTTCAGCTTTCAAAATTATTGGGTGAATTTTGCCCCCAGCGATCGCTGGCCCGCGAAAATGGGGCGGATAAGAGGGACTCGGTACCAGAATCACATCGCCTGGGTTGATGTATGCAAAGGCGAGGTGAGTCAGCCCTTCCTTGGAACCGAGTAGCGGCAAGGCTTCGCTATCTGGATCGAGGTCAACATTATAGCGACGCCCGTACCAGTTAGTGATGGCACGGCGGAAGCTGAGAGTCCCTTCAAAGGGGGGATAGCCGTGATTTGTCGGATTTTGCAACGCTGCGATCGCAGCGTCTATCACTGGCTGAGGCGCTGGGCCATCTGGATTCCCCATTCCCAAGTCAATTAAATCCAGCCCTTGTTCGCGTGCCCTGGCTTTCAGTTCATCCAGACGGGCAAATACATAAGGGGGCAGTGATTGCAGGCGTTCCGCTGGGCTAATCCAATCTAACGTCATTGGTTAAGGCAGGAAAGTTGGCAAGGAAAGCAGGTTGGCAGGCAGGATTGCAGGTTGGAGATTAGCAGGTTGATTAAAACTTTCAACTTTTGAGATTCTTCAACCTTCAATGCGTTTAAACCTGCAATTTTTGAAATTCAAACATCATTATGATTCGCCGCTGAGGTCAGCCCCAGATTTGGACGCCCTACCTCAACGGGTGCGGTTGTCGACACCATTGCCGCCATCAGCTGTTCGGGCACCACCCGGAAGGGTAGCCGGTGGATATCCGAGTTAGGGGCACAGGCAATTTCAGCGGCTTGCCGAAATTCTCCCAGTGTAATATTTCCCAAACCCAAATCATCCAAAGTTTGAGGCAGTCCAATTTCGGCGTAAAACTTCAATAACTGTTGCCTTGCGGTTGCTGCGAGTTGGTTGCTTTGCAGCATTTCTTCTAACCGTAACTGGACGAGAATGCCATAGGCGACTTTCTCACCATGTATGGCACCGTGGGCGGCGGGGATATGGGTCAAACCATTATGGACGGCGTGGGCGGCGACGGTACGGCACTGGGCACCACCTAAACCACCAATGACCCCGGCAAGTAAAACTGAGGCATCTACGACTTCTCGCCAAACTTCACTGCCCGGTTCTTTCAGCGCTGCTGCGGCTTTTTGGAAGAGAATATCCCGTAGCACTCGCGCTTGTTGCACGGCGGCGATCATCAAAGTTTGGTCGGAGTGACCGCTGCTGACAGAAGCTTCGTACCACTTTGCCAAGGCGTCGCCAATCCCAGCAATTAAGGTGCGTTGCGGTGCAGTCTGGATTAACTCGTAATCCAGCACTAGCAAATCCGGGCACCGATCGAGGCTGACATCATAGAGAAATGCCCCTTCGTCGGAATAGACGTTAGAAAGGGCTGTCCAAGCAGCGCAGGTCGCCCCTGAGGTGGGAATTGTGACGACTGGCAACTGGCATTGATGAGCCAGGAGTTTTGCGGTGTCTAATGCTTTGCCACCGCCGATGCCTATAATTACGTCGGCTTGATGGTCGGTGACAGCTTTCCGCAGAGATTCAAGCGATCGCGTACTGCAATCTGGGCTGTAAGATGCCTGGGCAATGTCTGTTTTTTGCTGTTTTAGGGCAAGCTGCAATCGGGGTAGCGTGACGGACAGCGTGCGATCGCCCCCAACAACCAAGGGACGCCGCCCAAAAGTCGCGATCGCGTCTCCCGCTTGTTCCAGCGCCCTCTGACCGCGCAGCACCCGACCGGGAGCCACCATCAGCGAAAATAACGAAGGAGCGGTTTGAGTAGACAACTCTGGTAAGGATTGATTGGCCATAGAATCAACCATTTTAGTTTAAAGAAGGGAATTGCTCAATACTGCTTATGAAAGAATTTATAACAAATTTCTCTAATAACTTTACTTTAGTAATTGAGGGAGGCAGCAGCCTATTTAATACTCGTTTCTAGGCACTCGTTTCTAGGCTCCGCCTCGCTTTGACTCTGAAAGACCCAATCTAGAGAAAATAGAGAAAGATCCGTAATTACGCGGTAGACTTTGGCAATTGTGCCAGGTTTTCTGGGAAGACTTGGATGTTAAGCTGTTCATCATCCCGGATGGCTAGCGATCGCTTCACCTCACCCAAGTAAAGCGGTTTAGAAGCGCCAGGGGAGGGATGAATAACGGTACGTACCCGAATGGTCAGTAAATTGTCTTTTGCCCGACCTAAACGACCATAAGAGTACAAATCGCTAGCAGCTTGACGCATCGTTGCATCTAATTGGGCGTTGGAAATCGTCGGCGGTACGGAAATCACCGTTTGCGCCCCGCCGGTGTCATAAACCAACTTATAGCGAACCGAACCTGGAACTGCTGTATGGGTAAGCGGTACCAAACTCAAAGAAAATAAACCGGCTGTTAGCACACCCATAAATCCAGTGCTACCCACCAGCCTAAACCGAATACCCCATTGGAAAATAAACCCCAGCACGGTTACAACTGCACTGGCGATGGTAAGAACCGCCGACCATTTGGCTAGTTCTAGAAAAAAAGTAGTCGTTAACATGGCAACTTAAGCGTCTTCCTTTTCATTACTGACGAACCCATTTGGCTGATTGCCATTGGGTGATTCTAAGGCAGCTTTTAAAGTATGCCAGGTGAGGTTAGCACATTTGATCCGAACTGGAAACTGAGAAACGCCTTGCATCACGTTCAGCTTGCGTTGTTCTTTGGGGAACTCGGCTTCCCCTTTCATCATGTTTTGGAAGCGTTCTACCATTTCCAAGGCTACATCTACTTTCTTTCCCCGCAAAGCATCCGCCATCAAGTCAGCAGAAGCCATTGCGATCGCGCAGCCTTCTCCTTCAAATTTCACATCTTCTATGACGTCGCCTGCTGCATTCATCTGCAATGTCAGCTCAATGGTATCGCCACAAGAAGGATTGTGCCCTCTCTGAGACCGATGCACAGGATTGGTTTGACCCTTGTGCCGTGGCTTCTTGTAGTGTTCTAAAATGACCTGTTGATAAAGGTCGCGTAGATTGCCCAAAGTCATGGCGAGATTGATAAGACGATATTCATCCATCTCGATCCTATCAGTGTCGCTTGATTTCCGGAGGGCTGAAAGCCGAGCATTGACTTCCTAACGCTGAATTTAGATAAAATTTCTAGCCGCGCAGCTCAGGCTAGAGTGCCCTTATAGCCTGCAATCGTTCGGCTGCTGGCGCTCTTGATGAAGTTGTCAAGCCAGTTTTTCAAGGGCAGCTTCATAACTTTCCTCAATATCAAACATTTCCTCAAGCTGAGCCACTTCAAAAAGTGTTTTGACTGGAGATTGCAAGTTACAAATTACAACATGGCACTGCTGTTTCCGGGCTGCTTTGAGTCCTGCCACTAAAGAAAATAGTCCCGAACTATCCACCCCGTTGATATGGGTCATATCTAGCACGCATAAAGCCGGAGCATTCAGTACGACGTTGTTCACAATCCATTGCTGTAAGAAAGCGCCATTACAGCGATTTAGAACCCCTTGTGGCTGAATCACAATTCGGGAGCTGGCTTTCAGGTTTTTTTGGACTTCAGTAAATTCACAGCAAGACTTTTGCCGCTTAATTACTGAGGAAAAAATCAATTCAGGAAGAAGTATGGTCGATTGCCAAAACTTGATAAGTCTAGAAACACCCATAGTTGTGGCTGAGGTAGACTAATTGGTTCTTTACAAAGATTAGTCCTCAGCTCAGTAATTTTTCGTATGAAGTTGATGAAGACAGCACAAGTTACGTAAAGGTAATGCAAAGTTTCGCCTTGCCCTTACGACCGGTCAGTCGGTAATATTGTCAGGGCTTACGCAGCTATCTCCTAAATCCCTGCGAAGAGAGCGCCGCGATCGCGCATCCCTAACGCAAGTAAAAAGGCGAGTGATTACTGTGCTTCCCCAATGAGGGTAAAAGCTGCCCAGTTGAGTGGCTCTGGATGTTGTTTCATCGTCGCTAGCATTGCGAAGCGCAATGCCTGGGCTTTATTCGGGTTTTTTTGCACAGTTCGGTAAAACTCTGTCATGAGAAGGGTCGTCGGCTCGTCAGGAACCGCCCACAGGGATACGATCGCGCTGGGTACTCCCGATGAAATGAGCGATCGCGACAAACCGATGACACCATCGCCAGTAATTTTGCCGCGTCCCGTGTGACAAGCACTCAACACTACAAGTTCAGCATTTAGCTTCAGGTCAAAGATTTCTCCAGCAGTGAGGAATCCATTATCGTTCTTGGATGGAGCCAGAGCGATCGCGCCAGGAATGCCTAATTCTTGAATATCATCCAGTAAGCCGTGCGTCGCTAGATGAATTACCCGCGCCTGGGGCATCTGTTGCATAATCTCAACTTTGGTTGCTTTGTCACCCACAATCGCTTGAGTGTTCAAGAGTTTAGCAATCGTCAGCGCTTCCCGTTCGGCACCCGGTAACGGTGCTAGTGGCTGAGGCGTTTGTCCACCTTTAGTAGTAGGCATCTTGGGCATCGTCGGATTGCCCACCACTAGGACGTTTTTACTATCTAGAGATGTTCTATGCAACTCTTCTACACGTTGCTGTTGTTGCTGAGTGAGGTCTAGCACCTCAATGGCTGGAGCGGTTAGGATTGTGTGTTGCTCGATTAAGTATTTGCCATTCGGAGCTTTTAGCGCCGGGAAAGGCAACAAAAATAGCCCACCTTGCGGGATAAATATTACGTGGGAATTTGCGTCTTTCGGCAGAAAATCAGCAATTGGCTGAATCAGCAATTGATGAAGTTTCGCTCTAGCAGATTCTCCTTTTTGAAGATTAGGGCCGTATAAAATACGACTGTTAGCTAGCAACTCTTCAAAAGAATTATCTTGCTGTCGCAGCGGTTTCAAGTCAACTCGGCGAAACGCCACTTTACCTGTAGGCTGAACGACCCAAATAAAGAGTTCTGATGCCTGACCTCTGAGTTTACCTTGAACTTTGAATTCTTCTTCAGGGACAATTGAATATTCAACTAGCGTGGCATTTTGTTCTTTGGCAATTTTTTTAATTTGTGCGATCGTCGGAGGATTTAAATTGGGTTGAGAGCGAGCCGAAGCTTCAGGGGATAATCGCTGTTGCAGTAATTCTACAAAGGCACGGGCACGTCCCCGTTCGGAAATTTCCAGAGCCAAATCTTCTTTTTTCTGGGCAATCAGGATTTGTTGCAATAGGTTGTAAGTCAGAACTTGTGTATCAAAAACTGAGACATTTTGGATATCGTTTAATCCTGGTCGCAGAGATTCCATAACCTCAACGGCATCGCGGAGTTTTTTCTCGGCTTCTGGAAGTTTGCCGGAAGCAAATAGCGTATGCCCCAGGTTATTGAGAGCCGCTCCCTCTCCTCGTTTGTCACCCAGCGATCGCGCAATTTCTAAACTCTTCTGGTGATGTTCAATCGCTTTGGGATAGTCGCCTAAATCCTCATAAGCAATTCCTAAATTTCCGAGTGCCTTGTGCTGTAACTCGCGATTGCTAATTTCTTTTGCGATCGCTAAACTCTGCTGATAATAATCGAGGGCTTTGGTAAATTCGCCCTGAACATGATAAGCAGATCCGAGATTGGCGAGGGTGCTTCCTTGTCCTTCCTTATCGCTAATTTGTCGCGCGATCGCTAAACTCTGTTCGTAAGACTGAACGGCTTGCTGAGACTTGCCCAAATTAGCGTAAATAGCTCCTAGATTTCCTAAGGCTCTCCCTTCCGCTGAGGGATCTTTAATTTCTCGCGCAATCGTTAAACTTTGTTGATAAGACTGAATTGCTTTGTCATATTCACCCAAAGCTTCGTAAGTATTTCCTAAATTGACTGAAACCTGACCCTCTCCCTGACGGTCTTTGGTTTCCTGCATAATGGTCAAAGCTTGCTGATGAGATGCGATCGCGCTTGCATAGTTGCCTACGGCTTTGTAAGCAATTCCCAGATTTGAAAGTGCTTGTGCTTTAGCTGTAGGATTGCCATTTCCCGCTTCCATCGTCAAGAATGGCTCTAAGAGGGCGATCGCATCCCGATAGTTTTCCTGAACCAGAGAAGCCGCACCCAGAACCCCTCTAGCTGCAACTTCCCCCGGAACGTCTTTGAGTTCCTGGTAAATTCTTAATGCCTGTTGCCAAGACTGGACAGCCGATTCAACCTTATTCGGCTGATACTGTTCAAAGCCTTGCTGTAACAGTTGATCTGCCGTCACTTTGCGGCTATTTTGAGCTGACGCTGATGCGATTGGTGCGGCGGGTTGTTCTTGCAAACAACGCGGATCTCGTAGTTGCAGGTTTCTCCGTCGCGGATCTTGCAGTTGTGCAGCGCACACAGCAGATGCTTCAGTCGTTGACAATTTTAGCGTTCCATCGCTGTTGCGCGTTACCCGGTTCGCATGACGTGCATCTAAGCTGCTTTTGAGGCTGTTATCAAAGACAAGAACGCGATCGCTCGAATCCGATGAGCGCGAGTTAGAAGCGTCATTTCTCAGCGCAATGAGTTGTATATCTGTTGTGAGATTGTCAGATCCATCAGTAGTAGTATCGCTGTTACTATTCGTGCTGGTGCCATTGCTAGTATTCGTATTAGTGTTGGTGCCAGTATTTGTGTTGGCAACGATATTAGTACCAATATTTGTGTTGTTGCCACTCCCCGTATTCGGTTTAATACCAGTGTCCGTATTCGGATTAGGGTTAGGGTTAGGGTTAGGGTTAGGATTTGTAGTAGGGTTGGGGTTTTGGACGCTTGGAGGAAAAGGGATATTTTGAATAGACCCATAAAAGGAACTGTTACTTCCAGCTCCTACGGTGATAGCTCCCACCGTACCGCTAACATTATTGGGAAACTTATTTGAACCAAAATCAAGCGGCGTGTAAATTTCGTTTTTAAGCAATGCAAAGTCTTCTTGGAAATCAAAATTAGCATCAAAAGTTTTATCATAAGGAAGGTCTGGTTCAACTGGTTTAAAGGCTTCGTCGCCTTTCTTGATTTCAGACCCAACAATAAAAATTCCGTTTCCACCTTGGATTAAAATGCTACCTTTGCCACTAGGTGTTGAACTTCCGGGAGTATAAATATCAAACTGTTTTGATACAATTGTTGTGGTTGCACCTCCATACCGAATACTAATCGGGGCATTAATTTCTTCATTAGTTTTGTCGCTACTCGGTCTAGCATGCAAACTAGATGAAATATCTTTTGTAACTACTGTAATTCCTTTTTTTGAATCAAATTCAATATTTTTGCTTTGAAGAAACCCCAGTAATTCTGGATCGTTTTCAGGTTTGATTTTTATCTCTAAACCCGATGGAGAAGGATTAAAAGAATTCTTAGCTTGGAAAATACCAAAAGCTGTAATGTCAATACCACCAGCCCCCGCATCAATGCTACCGACCACAATATTGCCTGCCGTTGAAGACAAAACTACAGCACTGTCACCATATCCGCTAGGAACAAACTCTTCGCCATTACCAGTAGAAATGTCTTCTGATGTGATGTTTCCTATAGCAGACAAACTTACAGAATCGCCGTATGTATTGATGTTTCCGGCAACTTTAATGTTTCCTGACGCAAGAAAAGTTACAGAACCACCATTTTCTTTTAAAGATGAAGTATTAATTGCTCCGGTTGTAATGTTTACGGCTTCAATCTTTAAATTTCCTCCTTGAGTCTGAATAGTATCTCCTGAATTCATAAAAAAGGAACCACCATCGATACCATCAGCATTCGCCTTGAAGGTGACTGTCGAGCCTGAACTAGTAGCGAGATCCAGACTGTTATCACTTAGGTCTTCGATAGTAATATCATTCGTCGCCTCTAAAAGAATATTCGCTACGGTCTTAGAGATAGATTCCAGTTTTTCTACAGAAATCGTAAATGTGGCGTCAGGATTTCCATCATCCTTGAAGATTTTTCCGTCATTTAATTCACCGTCATTGTCTCCAGTACCATTGACAATCTTGATGTTTTTTGGATCTATTTCTAAAGTGCCAAAACTACCTTGAACGGCACTCAGATCAACCGTGCCCTCAAAAGTAAGGCTGTTCTTCCCGGACACCTCGACAAATCCACCGTTACCGAAATTCTTGCCACCACGGGCGCTGATACTCCCAGAAAAACTGGTTTTCTCATCTGCCCAAACGATTGCTCTCCCACCATTGCCATTGTTAATGGTGTCAGCTTTAATCGTTGCGTCCTTACCTACATACGTCTGCGTGGCGTTCGGTACTTCACCCTTACCCTGATAGTCGCCGCCAATTAAGGCAGTGCCTCCCTTTCCATCTCCAGAGACATCAATTTGAGCTTGTTCAACTAAGGCAACTTTGTTACCCAGCACTTCCACAGTGCCTCCAGCTGCACCGGGTGCTTTATTTGCCGCATCGAGAGTACCAGAGACAATAGTAGTGCCCGTTTCACCATTTATCTGGATGCCTGAGCCAGTTAATACTACCTGTCCGTTTTTAACTGCCACTCCGGTAGCATTGCCCCCACTTCCACCAGTCAGCAGTTGGGGTAATGTGGGAATCGGCAATGTCCAGTTTTCAGGTTGAGTGTCTGCCGTTGCCAAGGGTTGAATATCCAAACCTAGCAGCAGTCCTTGCTGAGTGATGCGGACGACACTTTCGCCAGGGATGGCAGCTACGGTAATGTTACCCCCTGGTGCCGAGAGCTGCCCGGTATTGATAACGGTACCGCCCAACAAAGTTAAGAAGTTTTGTCCCGGCTGTAAGCTGAGGTTGCCAGCGTTGATAATCGCTCCTGGCTGACTGGTGGCGAAAGCAAAAGCGTTGGGGTTTCCTGTCAGTGCGGCGTAGTTGTTAGAACCTGCTGCATTGAACCAATTTGAGCCGATCCCAATTCCGGTTGCTGTTGTCGCTGTAAAGGAAGCAGGCACGTTGAGGCTGGCTCCTGCGCCGAAGATAATGCCTGCGGGATTCATCAAGAAGAGGTTAGAATTCCCGCCTGTTACCTGAATCAGTCCATTAATAATGGAGGCGTCTCCACCAACAACGCGCCCCAGGATGTTTTCAATTCCTGGTTGGGAGAGAAAGTTGGCAATCTGGCTTGAGTTCAGTCCGAATTTCTCAAAGCTGTGGAAAAGATTCGCTCCAGATTGCTGTCCGCCGCTAATGTCGAAGCGATCGCCCTCAAGGACAACATCGGTACCAGTGCCGTCACCCGCTGGAACAATGGATTGCGCCTGCACTGCTTGAGTATTAATCGCTCCTACCAAAGGAAAAACTACCAGCAACCGACCAATGCTTCTCACCGCATTCATAGGATTCTCGCTCAGGATTATCTAATTTTGCAAAACTTAAAATTTTTTTGGCTGCAAGAATAACGCTTAACTTTTAGTCAAGCGTTAACTTATTTTTGCTTGCAGCTATTTATTTTTTACTTTTTCAGCAATTTCACCAACATTATAAATACTGCTTTTTTAAAATGACTCTTTTTTTACGTATCTTTACTTAATCTTCATCAAGTCTTTATAAAAAAGTTAGTTTGATTCCAAAGAATTACTCGTTGATTGTAAATATAATCGTCTTCAAGAATTTGTAAAGCTGAGATTCCCGACATCACAAAGAAGGCGGGAATATGAACTGGTAGAATCTCATGACTTAAATGGATTGCTATAGAGTGGTTTGCGCTAACCGTTAACTCTATGTTTGAGCGAACGGGACTTAAACAAAGTTTGCGTGGATTGCTTATAAATGCAGCGAACAAATGCAAAATTTCTATCGAGAGGAGTGTCCCTAGTTCGAGTTTTTCCCTGACTTGTGGCAGAGGTAGCTAGAAAAAATAGGTGGCATTCTATGAATATATACCTCTGTAGGAAAGAGGAGAAAAACAAAAAAGAGAAACAATATGAAACTAACAAATTGGATAAAAATATTGCCAGCTTTCCTAGCGATCGCTTTCGTTGTCCCCGCGCAACGAACCCAAGCTCAGACAACGACCGTTGCCGTTCCTCAACCCACACAGACTGTGGTTCCCACACCGACGAAGGCTCCCGACGGAACCCCGACTTATGGTGCGGAATATGCTTATGACCAGTACATGAGACTGGGGTATGCAGCGACACAAAGAAAGGATTATCCAGCCGCTTTGTCTTACTTTCGGTCAGCACTTGCCGAACGCCCAACTGACCGCTATGCCACACTCGCTTATTGGAATATTACAGACTATTTAAAAGGGCAAGATCCCCCGCCAGCAAGTGCCCCAGCAGCAACAAACTATGACAAATACATGAGAGTTGGCTACGAGGCTTCCAAGAAAGGCGATTATCACACCGCGCTGATTAATTTCCAAAGGGCATTGAAGCAGCGTCCGGGCGATTATTATGCGAGCCAAGCACTGCGGAATGTCCAGACCTATATCAATCGCGGTCAGGGATTATCCCGCAGATAAAAGGCTTAATTACAACGTTTTAAAAAGTCTTTTCCAAGGTTCTAACCGTTAAAACTTGTGGCGGCGTGGCGTCTGGGGGATAAATAAAATCGACTTTTACCAGTCGGCGATCGCCCGGTAGCATCTTCAAGGTTATCAAAGGTTCGCCTTGCTGACCGCGCCGTTGAACTAAATGCACGTAACGAATTTGCGGTAAGCTTCGGTCATCAGTGTATTGGATCTGGACGGTGCCCCGGAAAAAAACTTGCTGAGGCGGTGGTTCTAGAAAACGCAGTCCTCCTTGCAAGCGATCCTGTTTAATTGGTGTCTGTATCGCCAAGGTTACAGTCTGACTATCGTTTGTATCGTTAATCAACGGCAAGGTGAGGCTGTATTGCACTCCATAATTGCCGTGAGCCAAATAAGCGGTATCTGGGTAGCGCACCAACATGGGGGCACTTTGCACTCGTTCGGTGCCGAGAGTGCCGCGAGGAACGGTGCTGAGGCTATAGGAAAACGCTTTTCCAGGTTGGGGAATGCTCAGATTCGCTGCACCCGGTCTTTCTACCAGTCTGGCTTTCCACTGAGAACCTTGTGCGACACCAGCAACACGACCGTAGATCAATTGCCCCTTATTGGCTTCAGGAGAGGTCGGAACGCGATCGCGCGGCTGTGCTAAATTACCAGAATTCAGAAGTGTCTGCCATTCTTCCAGCGTCGGTGTACGTTCGCTCTTGTTAGGATTTTGACGCGCATACATCGCTAAACTCGCCATATAGACTTTGGCATTGCTCCGCAACCGCATTAATGTTGAGCGACCATTCAGTGGCGGCGTTAGCGTCTTTACAGGAATCGGATGATTCATCAACATCCGGCTTTCCCCCGGCGGAATTGTCAACTGAGGGGGAAAATCAGCTTGACGCTGTTCTCGCAAAATATCATTACTGACGCGATCGCCAGGGCCAGCATACACGGTACCCAAGGGATTCTCAATAACCGACGGCATTGGAACAAACGGCGCATCTGGTTGACTCAGATAACTGGCGGCTTGCAAGATATCCACCGTGACGGGTTGCTTACCGGGATTATGCACGATGATTCCCAAGTATAGAGTCCGTAAGTCTTCCGGCGTCGGCGGCTTAGCAATATGATGGGCAAACACATCAAAACGCCCTTGGAAGGGAAAATTTAAATGAGCCGCCGAGGTGCTTTTTTTGCTGGGGGGAAAGGTTGAAAGTAAAATTCCCTCTGTCTGGACTAATTCCGGGCTGTTGCTATTAAAAACTGGCACGTCATCCAGTTTGCCCGGTAAAGCGCGGACTTCCTGCGGTTGCACGACCTCAAGTGGTGGCGGGGGTGCAGGTGTCGGGATTGGATTTGTTTGCGCGAGAAGAAAAAGCGGCAAAAAAGTCAGCATGAAGCGATTTCGGAGTCTCACGGTTAGCACTCACCATTTTCTCCGCTGTAGGATGCGATCGCACCCCTATTCTCCCAATTGAGCCAATTTACCAAGGACAGGCAAGGGAAGAGCTGCTGCTATTGGATCGGGAAATTTTAAAACAAAGTTATTTTAGACCTGGCATCGTTACAAAAAGCATTTTTTTATGAGTACGCGATTCGCGATCGGGAAAAAAGAAGGATTTATCGCCCAAAATTATTCTTAGCCAAATTTTTAGGTAATTTTATACCCGCACTGAGGTTTTCTCCTCAATTTCCGCAATAAAACTAAAGATAATCTCTGTAAACTTCTCTGGAAAAAAAAGGTTCCATTCGTGATATCCTTCTTCAACTATTTTTAGCTTAGAACCTTTTATCCCTTGTGATAATTCTTGGGCAAATTTTACCGGAGTCAGAACATCGTTTTCTCCCCATAAAATCAAACAAGGGGATTCAACCTTTGGCAAAGTTGGTCTGATATCTTCTTGTAAGGCGATAAATCCCATCTTTATCGTATTTCCAGGATTAAACAAGCTGTTATAAAACAAGTTTTGAAAAATAGCGCTGACAGGCTGAATCTTCATTTGCCAAGATTGGGCAGGCATTTCAATTGCCCTTTTCAATACAACTTCCGGTATAGAACCCAGAGGAATCCCTGTACTATCTACGACGATGAGGCTGCGGACAATCGACGGCATTAAAGCAGCCAACGCTATGGCAATTGCGCCCCCTAATGAATGTCCAACTACATGAACTTTTTTTAAATTTAACTTTTTTACAAAATTACCAATAATATTTGCATAGTCATTAGAATTTTGAATTTTTTCAGGTGCGGTTGAGTTTCCTAAACCTGGTAAAACAGGCGCAATTACCTGATAACGCTCAGATAAAATATCTAAACTGTCTTGATAAGGTTCAACTAATACTCCCCATCCGTGTATAAAAAGTATCGGATCTAAATTTGAGGCAATTCCTCCTTCATAGTAGGAAAGACAACAGTTATCCAAATTAACTTGCTTTTTGATGAAATTACTTTTCACTGAATTGACCTTCAATTTTTTGAGACAGAGGGCACTAATTTAGGCATTTTGGACAGGTTCCTAAATTAGACGATGTTACATAAGTTAACAATTTTTATCTAGTTTTCTCATCTGTCTAAAGTAAGGGCACGGCAATGCCGTGTCCCTACGCCTGGAAGCCCTACACCTGGAAATAGGGAAGCGAGGCAAACGCCGCAGCCAATACATCAGGAAACTTTTTAACTAAAGTACAAACCGAATTCCATACAGGACACGCATCAATTCCACTAATGACTTATCACTTACATTCGCTGAGGTATTTTCTAAAGTTCGCACAGTCAGGACTTGCGGCGGCGTCGCATCTGGTGGGTATATCAAATCGACTTGCACCTGGCGGCGACTCGCCGGTGGCATTTTTAGCGTTAGCAGTGGTTCTATTACCTGACCCGTTTGGTGCCACAAATGCACGTAGCGCGTCAGGGGTTTTCCTTGGTCATCGTTGTAGCGCAACCGTACCGTACCTCGGAAAATTGGAAAATGCGGGGGTTGCTGGAAACGCAATCCTCCTTTTGCTAGCTTGTCTTCCTTCAAAGGCGTTTCTAGCGTCAGGGTGACAGTTTGAGGTTGTTTTGTGGAGTTGATTAAGGGCACGCTGAGGTTGTATTCAACTCCGTAGTTCCCATGTGCTTCGTAAGCGGTATCCGGATAGCGCACCAGCATCTTTGCAGTTTGCACTTGACTTGTACCGAGGGTGCCTAACTTGAGGGAACTGATGGGATAGGAGATGGCGTTACCGGGTTGGGGGATGGTGAGATTTTGGGCATTGGGTTTATCTACCAGTTGCGCTTTCCAGGCAGAACCTTCAGAGACTCCTGCTACGCGACTATAGATAAATTGCCCGCTGGTTTGCCCTGGAGGGGAGGGGGCTTTATCTCTGGGTCCGGCTAAAGTGCCTGTATCGAGTAAAGTTTGCCATTCTGCTTGGGTTGGTTTCCGTTCGCTGCCATCTGGATTTTTTTTGGCATACATCGCTAAACTGGCTGCATAAACCTTGCCATTACTCTGCAACCTCATTAGCGTAGACCGACCATTGATGGGCTTTTCTAGATTCCGCACCGGAATCGGATGATTCATCAACAAACGGCTTTGTCCCGGTGGTATCACTAGCTGGGCGGGAAAATCAGCTTGTCGCTTGCCTCGCATGACATCGTTGACTGCGCGATCGCCATGACCGGAATATACGTCTCCGTTGCGATTTTCGACATAAGTTGGCAGTTTGACATAGGGCGCATTCTGCATTAGCTGACTTGCCGCTTGCAATACTTCCACTTTGACGGGTTTTTTCCCCGGATTATGCAAGATTACGCCCAGATAAAGCGTCTGCAAATCCTTGGGAGTGTGGCTAAAGTGGTGGGCAAATAAATCAAATCTCCCCTGGAAAGGAAAATTAAGATGAGCCGTTGGCACCTTTTTCCCATTTGGGGGAAAAGTAGAAAGTAAAATCCCTTCACTTTTCACCCATTCTGGACTGTTACTGTTAAACATCGGCACTTTATCCAGTTGTCCGGGTAAAGGCATAACTGGCTGGGGTCGCACAATCTCTTGAGGGGCTGGTTTGGGTGGCGGCGGTGGTGTTTGAGCAAGCGGTAAAAGGGGCAAGAATGGCAACATGGGAAGATTAATATTTAAAAACGATAACGACCTTATCCGGAAAAATCATCTGACTAGACTTTTTGAAAAGTGTGCCCTCAGACTAAATGGGACGACACAAACAAAGCCTGCCTCCGCAAGCTAAATTTACTGTTAGTCAGTGTAGGCGGACTTCGTCCGTGAAGCCACAACTTTACTGAGTCGTCCTTGTACGTTCGCTGAGGATGCCAACCAAAGATTTTCCGGATGGGTGCTAAGACATCAAGGACTTTAAGAAAGTGCCAGGTTCTTCAGAATACATAAAAAATCTGCCATGATTCCCGAAGAATTTTCCGGAGTTAGGATTGGGACGTGAACGAAGATACAGCGGCTGTTAATTTGGCGTTCTTGTAAGTAGTCTAATACTGAGTAATACAGCCCTTCGCAGACAAATTTACCGGCATCATCGCTGATTTCAGTTGCGACTGAGCCTGTTAATAGTTTTTCTAGATTTACCGATGTTTTTAGCAGTGTGGTTCCACAAGCCGCACAGGATTCTACGCTCAATTGAGTCCGAGACTCTGCCATACCGCAGCAGATAATGGCATCCGGCTGTAATTCGTTAATTTTGGCAAAGACGCGATCGCTTGCTTGAGCAACATCAACGGGTAGCTCTCTTAAAAAACTCAATGATAGCGATAAAGAGTCTAGGTTGCCAACTTCCAGTAATAGATCGTCGGAAGCATTAGAGTTTTGATGGGGAAGCCAGGTAGTAAAAGACGTTAGCAGAATTTTTCGATTCATAAGTAGCTTTGTGGGATGCGTGGATTAGCTTAATCTAACCACTTACCTGCCTGACAGCAACAAATGTTTAGAGAGATGCGTCTTTCGTTTAATAGACGCAAATGTAACAAATGTTGAAATGAGGTTGAGGTAGAAAGTGCGACGATTACTTCTTATTTTAGGAGTGGTGCTTCTGGCATCAGGCTGTAATTTAGAAAAAGCCGCTCAAACGCAGACTGTCAATCTGAATCAAGAAAAGATTACAAAAGAAGAAAAGGCTTTGCTTGAGCGGCTGAAGAAAGACAAATTGCTCAAAGCAATCGAGTGCCCATCTAGAGAAGAATTAACTAATTTTGATGAAAACAATTCAACCAAGTCTTTGCTGAGCTGGGTATTCAAGTTAAAAAAAGGTAATCTTGGGGCAAAAAAAATCTGTATCACCCAAGAGGGAGATCCTGTCACAGAATACATGATCGTTGAAAATGATAAAATAAAGATACTTTTAGATTCTTCCGAAGATAGATTTGGGACAAGGGATGTAGAAGTATATAATCCCATTCAAATTAATCGGGGATACTTTGAGGAAGATGACAAAAACTTAAAAATTTTCAAAATTTCGGAATTACAACTGCCTGAAGGTAAAGAAATATTCATTCAGTATGAATTGCCAAACGGTGAAAAGAGATATTTTTGAAATTTTTAACAAAAGAATGTAAAGTTAAAAGAAGGGAACTAGACACCCAACACAAACAACAAAAGTCAGCAAAGGCGCATATTAATGTCAGTCATTGCAGTCATCGACTACGACATGGGAAATCTGCACTCTGCCTGTAAGGGATTGGAAAAAGCGGGTGCAACCCCTAAAATTACGGATTCACCGGCAGACATTGCACGGGCGGATGCTGTAGTGTTGCCTGGGGTGGGAGCTTTCGATCCGGCAGTGCAACACTTGCGATCGCGCCACCTAGTAGAACCCATCAAAGAAGCGATCGCATCCGGCAAACCTTTCTTAGGGATCTGTCTGGGATTGCAAATTCTATTCGATTCCAGCGAAGAAGGCAAAGAACCCGGTTTAGGCATTATCCCCGGTGTGGTGCGACGATTTCGACCTGAACCTAACTTGACGATTCCCCACATGGGTTGGAATCAACTGGAAATCGCCCAACCGGATGCCCCAATCTGGCGGCAGTTACCGTCTCAGTCTTGGGTTTATTTTGTCCATTCTTACTACGTCGATCCCGTCGATCCTCAAATCCGCGCCGCCACCATCACCCACGGAAGCCAAACGGTGACGGCTGCGATCGCGCGTGATAACTTGATGGCTGTGCAGTTCCACCCGGAAAAATCTTCTACCAGCGGACTGCAAATATTATCCAACTTTGTTGCCCAGGTACGAACCGAAGTTGCCGCATAGTAAAGTTGCCTTAGCGTAGCGGCACGTCTGACCTAATTATGAGCCTCAGAATCTACGGCAATCGCTTACTCAAAACCTTGCCAGGTCAAGAAACCCGACCTACACTAGGGCGAGTGCGGGAAGCAGTATTTAACATTTGGCAGGGCAGCATCACCGGCTGTCGCTGGTTGGATTTGTGTGCCGGTAGTGGTTCGATGGGCGCAGAGGCATTGTGTCGGGGTGCCAGTTACGTCGTCGGAATTGAACAGTGGAGTCGCGCCTGCGCCATTATCCAGGAAAACTGGCAGCAAGTCGCTCAAGAAGACCAAAAATTTCAAGTGTTGCGGGGGGATGTCGTTCAACGATTGAAAACCCTTGGCGGTCAGCAGTTCGACCGGATATACTTTGACCCACCCTATGCGAGTGAATTATATCAGCCGGTGTTGGAAGCGATCGCGCAGCATCAACTACTGGCTGAAGGCGGTGAATTCGCAGTGGAACATAGTCCTAACAACTGGACGGTTGAACCCGTTCCCGCACTGGAAATCTGTCGCCAAAAGGTTTACGGCAACACTGCCCTTAGCTTCTATTGCCCAGCCAGCATCTGAAAGTTTACAACCATTTAAAAAGGTGGGCTGTGCCCACCTCACTCAGCTGACTCAGGAGGGCGGGAGAACCGCGCCCCTACAGCACTTTTATACTCCTAGTTTGTTGTCGCGCTTTTTCTGCATATAGGCAGCGAAGAATAGTCCCGCGAGGGTGACTAAAATCAAACCAAGCACGATACCAGAAAGCAGGGGTTCTACCACGTCAGTACTCCTTTGTTAACGTTTCTTGCCTGTTTCTCATCCTACAAGCTAGAGCGGAAGAACGGGTGAGGCTGTAGCGACACAATTTCAAGGCATCTCCGATTCCAGTAGCAGGCTGGAGAAAACTACGCTTGCCTCGACTCTCTAGAAAATTTAAGCTATGTATATGAATCGAAATCTTTATCGATACACAACCACACATATCGCTATACTCGTTCATTGCATAGCGATCGCTTGCGCCCCGATCAAAAACTGCCCTTACATCTCACTTTCAAAAACCTTTGGATAACCAGCTACCTAAACCTGAAATCCTGATGCAGCGCCTCAGCTTGATGGCATTGGCTGCTTTCCTGGTCATCCTCTTAGCACTTGTTGGGGTTAACCTGTTTCGCGTCTCCGATCCTTATGTCAAGACAGTTTTGACCCTAACGGGCGACCCCGTGAAGGGACACGCGATTTTTCAAATGAACTGTGCGGGATGTCATGGATTGGAAGCACACGGTCGAGTGGGGCCAAGTCTGGAAGCCATCTCTAAGCGCAAGTCTCGCGTAAGAATCATTCACCAAGTCATCAGTGGGGATACACCACCCATGCCCCAGTTTCAGCCCAGTACCCAAGAAATGGCAGACTTACTGCGTTATTTAGAGGAATTGTAGATGGGAGTGGGCATGGATGATCGGTCATTCATCATCAGCCTAGACCTGACTGAACTGTTGTGCGTAAAATCGGGCATAGCGATCGCCCTTTTGCAGCAATTCTTCATGGGTTCCCGATTCCATAATTTGCCCCTGTTCCACAACCAGAATCCGGTCAGCGCGGCGCACCGTGGCGAGGCGGTGGGCGATGATGAAAACAGTCCGGTCTTGCATGATCCGTTCTAGGGCTTCCTGCACCAAGGCTTCTGATTCCGAATCCAGGGCAGAGGTTGCTTCATCCAGGATGAGGATTCGAGGATTCAGCAAAACAGCACGCGCGATCGCAATTCTCTGCTTTTGCCCCCCCGATAAATTGACCCCTCTCTCCCCCACCCAGGTATGATAGCCCTGGGTAAATTGGGTAATGAACTGGTGGGCGTTGGCTATCTCTGCCGCCACTTGCACGTCCTTGAGGTCAAACTGCGCTTGTCCAAAAGCAATATTTTGAGCAATCGTCCCAGAAAATAGAATCGTTTCCTGCGGTACAATCCCAATTTGCCGCCGCAGACTTCGCAGCGTCACATCCTGAATATTAATCCCGTCAATCAAAATTTCACCCGCTTGGGTGTCATAAAAGCGGGGAAGAAGATTCACCAAAGTCGTTTTACCCGCACCCGACGCACCCACCAAGGCAATCATCTCTCCGGAGTGTGCCAGCAAATTCAAATTTTGCAGCACCGGAGTTCCTCCTTGCCCCAACTTAGAAAGAGGTTCCACCCTATCTAAGTCATCCTCTGAGAAGGTAGGACTTGGGGAATTTAGTGCCGGATAGGCAAAGGTAACGTTACAGTATTCCACCTTACCCGTGACTGCCGGAAGGTCAACGGCACCCGGCTTCTCCACTACGGTTGGCTGAATCGCCATCAGTTCAAAAATCCGATCGACCGATGCCTGACCCTGTTTAAATTCGTTGTAATTGCTGGTGAGATGGGCAATCGGGTCAATCAGTAACGCCACTGCTGCGATATAGCTAACAAATTCTGCCCCAGTCAGATTATTAATCGAAATTTGCCAGCCACCGAGGAAAAACAGCAGTAAAACGCTCATCGCGTACAAAAATCCAACCACAGGATTCTGAATCGCCTTTAGCCGTTCAGTTGCATACTTCGCTTTCCGGTTTTCTTCAGCTTCCTGGGCAAAACGGGCAATTTCATAATCTTGGGCGGCGAAAGCTTGTACTAGACGAATTCCGCTAAACACCTCTGTCAGCAACGCCGATAAATTAGAGACGCGATTTTGGCTGCGGCGAGAAAACTTCAGCATCTGTTCGCCAAACCAGCCAATTAAAACGCCCATCAGCGGTGCGACGATAAACGTTGCCAATGTCAGCTGCCAGTTGAGATAAATCATGTAGCCCAGTACGACGATTAGCTGCAACACGCAGGGAATAAAGTCATGGAAAACTTTATTGACGACTTCCCCAACTCGGTCAATATCCTCGGTGAGACGGTAAGTTAAATCGCCGGTTTGTGCAGTTTCAAAGTAGCCAAAGTTGAGACGATGTAGGTGAGTATAAACTTGCTTGCGTAAGTTAAAGGCAACGAAAAGGGCGGCTTTCGCCATCAGCGAATCCTGTCCATACATCAGGATTTTCTGCACGAGAAAAACGACTGCCAGCACTCCTGCTAACTGGGCAAGTGCTGCCATATCGCCTTGTCCAATGAAATTGGCGATTTTGCCTGCAAGTGCCGCCTGGATGGGCCAGAATACTGTAACCCCTAACGTGCAAGCGAAAGCTTGCGCGATGGTTTTCCACTGAGGGCGGATGTATGGCAGTAGATGCCAGTAACTAGAGCGCGTTTTCAAACCTTAACGTCCTGTAATAATCTTCTCCTTTGTCTGACGCTACCAGTTTTCGGTTGTTTCTGAGCGATTATTCTTGGGTGTATTTTAGGGATAGGAAGCGATCGCTTCCCCCTTCCGCAAGGAAAATAAGGGCAATCCCGCTTTCTTTCTGCTAGCGGGGAGGGTTTCATTCCAGCTTGTGTGTATCGACGAGGTAGACGAAGTTGCGATCGCTCAATGGCAGCACCAACAATGTCAGTATTCAGACACATTTTTTTATACTTTTTCGTTGCCAAACATCCTGTTTTGTGCTTTCTCCATCAAGTCAGAAACCACAATCAATACAGTTGCCAAAATTTCAAGAATTGCTAACCCTGAAATCGCTAATACTTTCAGGATTCCAAAAACGAATAACCAAATCAATCCAATAATTTTTGATTCAGTTAATACAATTCTCAAAGCGCGTAAAACTATTCTAGCAATCCTAATTTTTTGACTAAGTTTCAGATCCGCAGGTTGCGGATCTTGTGCTAGCAGATATTTCTTGATTTGTCTTACTATCGTATCTACTTCTGCTTCTGTAATTTCTACATTGCAGTATTGGTGTAACCAAGTAATTCCACAAATTCGCCCCAATAGAAAATCATGATCTCGATAACGTTTGTCAAAAAAACCACCAAATGCACCCAGGAAATCTGATGCGAGTAGTTCTGCGGCGCTTCCTTCTTGCAGAGAAGCTTTAATATTTTTGGGTAGATTATCGTAGATGGGTTGCAGCCTGCTTATTCCATTACTTCTAGAATTAGCAATTTCGCCGATAATTGCTGGAGTAATTGGACGAAGCTTTATGTGCCGATAAGGGATTGCTTCTTCGATAATTTTCTCAATCTGGCTGATATCTCCAAAATTTTTATCTTCAATTGCTTCTATTAATTTTTCCTTTGCTAAGGCTAATTGATTTCGTTTTTGAATTTCTCTTAAGCGGAGCGAGTCATGTTCTGATTTTGGCAGCGTTAAGCCACTCAATCCAACTTCTAGTGTCGAAAATTCCCCTTGGGTTAGGCGTTTTGCACTATTCAAATTTTCTACGGGAACTGGACGGATATACACGTGCAATCGTTCTGTATTAATTGATGGCTGTTGTGCCGTAAATTCCTCCTGAAACTGACTTGAACGCTCCTTTTTGTGTATTTGATTGGAGCGCAAATCATTTTCTAGTTCAATTCCTTTTAGAATAGGTAGACCATCTAGGATGCCTCCATCCGTATACAGAAATACTAAATGTGTATCATCTGCCTTGCTTTCACGTACAGCGCCTAGCCCTTCTTCCTTCAGTTCTTGTCTTTTGGGTGTTTTAAAGTAGTCATCACTGAGGTCTTTAAGATTGATACTACTAATATCAGAATGATCCCAAATGGGTGGAAAAGCAACCGGAAAAGCGCCGGAAGCGCGACCCCCCATTACTGCCTTGGCCCACATCTTATTCATTGTTTCTTGAGGAATTCCTGAATGAAAAAGAAATTGACGAGTCTCTGAACTGGTAATCGTTTCAATTTCTTGTTCCAAATGTCCTTGTGCATCGGTGAGATTGATTTGTTCAAGAAGTCCTTGCAAGTTGGTAAGCGTCATTAAAAGCGCCAGGGGTTTCGTATTTTCTGTAATTTGGGGAGGCTTGATAACAAGTTCGGCAATTTTTTCAATTGCTTCACCAGAAAGAACGCTGAGATTGGTTTTTTCGCGTTTTGTTTGGGGAGTAGATTTAGAGGCTTTAGAACGATGAAAAAGCTTATAAAAACCTTTTCTAAGTGGATTAGAACTCTTTTTATATTTCTCTAGGGTTGCTTCAAAGCTATCGGCAAAACTTTCTATCGTCGCTTGAAATCCATCTTTAAAACTAGATAGCATTACCGAAAAGCTATCGATTTTTTGAATATCGGCTTGTTGAACCCAGGCTTGATACAAAGGGCTTTTATGCTCTTCTTCTGAAAATTTGAGTCGTTGATCGAATTTAAAAGGTGGATCTACCTTTCCTTGAAGTAAGCAGTAGGCGGCGATGACACCAGACATTGCCCCTGCTGAAGATCCAGTAATAATATCAATAATCACTTTCGGTTCAGCCTTGACGGATTCTTTCGTCAATTCATAAAAAACTCCTGCCATATAAGCACCCAATGAAATGCCACCAGAGCAGTTGAGTGTAATCAGTTTGGGAGTTTGTGCAGATTTGGTTTCGGTTTTCATGACAATATACTTGGCGGTGAAAATAACTTGAAGTTTAGTTTAATTCAGCGAACTTCTGTTATGAGGTTCTTGGCATAAGAGTATTGCTTGGAATTCTAGAAAATTGTTTTGCTTGGCAACAGAAGAGATAAAAGCTGGGTTCTGGTTGTACATAGCATTGAGCAAACAGAGTGATATTGCTAAGCTGGCATTTTGAGCTAGCGTCTTGCTTCTCTGGCGACAGCCATTCCTATAAATAGGGGGATGCTGCTCTAAGTAGCTGTTCGTTTCTTCGACAACCTCACTATTTTATATGAGCAGAGAATAATTAAAACTTTTTCGGGAAAGAATCACAAGCGTCTCCTCTCCTGCTTGTAACTTGCTGCTGAGGCTACTTCCAGAACTAAGTTAGGATGCTTTAATCAACTGTGTAATTTTGGAAGCTGCGTTGAGTTCTAGATGCTGTTCATGAAAGTATTACAAATACATCCTCTATCGTGTTACACCTTTTGGTGGGGAACGAAATATCAATATACCAATGGCTTCAGCAATTGTTACATTTGTGTAATTATTCAGTATTATAAATGCCAGCAGTATCAGTGACTCCAATCTTGACAAAAGTTTGATGGGTTTTGCTTCTGCTCCACCCATCCTATGAATAATAAAGTTAGTTGGCTGAAGCGCGATCGCTCTCTTGAGCCGAACAATTAAAGGAGTTAGATGAGCGATCGCTACTTTATGAATAATTAAGAAAGATTAATTTTTTTGCTCTATTTCTTATGACGAAATATAAATTCATGAATTAGTCCATGATGGCACTTTAAAAGAAAGACGTTTAAAATAAAAGAAGAATTACCAATAAAATTCTTCCTGCATTCAAGAACCTCTCTCCAATTAGTTTCAGTTTAGCTAGGAATAAAGCTAAAGAAATAAATACTTTATAGCGATTGCTCAGATTGCAATGGCTTCCTTACCAAGGAAAAATAAATTCTAGAACTCAAAATTCGGGCAACAGCTTTAGAGAAAGCCTTGTATCTGCCTGAAAAACTCCTGCGCTCAATCGCCGCTCATCGGTAGCGATCGCTAACGCTCTTCTAGTGAATTCCTGGCAGAATACAATACACTCACGAATTAAACATCTTTGCAACAACCGATTTATACAGGCTGAATCTATGCAGACATTAGACATTCCTATCAATATTCCCCAGCCGCCGACCTTTGCTTCTGTCGAAGATGAACGCCTCCACCGCAAACAACGCCTAGCCGCTGCATTTCGCCTGTTTGCTCGCTTCGGCTTTAGTGAAGGCATCGCCGGACACATCACCGCCCGCGATCCCGAACACCGCGATTGTTTTTGGGTCAATCCCTTCGGGATGCACTTCAGTCTCATCCGAGTCAGCGATCTGCTTCTCGTCAATGAGCAAGGTGAGGTCGTTGAGGGGAATAAGCCTGTCAATCAAGCAGCCTTTGCCATCCACTCCCGCATCCACGCCGCCCGTCCCGACGTTGTAGCAGCCGCACATTCCCATTCAACCTACGGCAAAAGCTGGTCAAGTCTGGGTCGCCTCCTTGACCCTCTCACGCAAGATGCCTGTAGCTTCTACGAAGACCACGGGCTGTTTGATGACTACACGGGCGTCGTTCTCAAACTAGAGGAGGGCAAGCGGATTGCCGACACTTTAGGCGGCAAAAAAGCTCTCATCCTCCGCAACCACGGGCTGCTCACAGTAGGTCACTCAGTCGATGAAGCTGCCTGGTGGTTTATCACAATGGATCGCTCCTGTCAGGCACAGCTAATGGCAGAGGCGGCTGGGAAGCCTGTCCTGATTGACTCCGATATGGCTCGTTTGACGTCTCGTCAAGTGGGGTCGCACCACATGGGGTGGTTTAGTTTTCAACCACTCTACGACATGATTGTGCGTCAACAACCAGATCTGCTGGAGTAAGTGTTTTTAAAAGTGTGGAGTGAGGAAGCTTCTAACAAAGGCTGGATTTACAAACCAGCATCTACCGATTGGATTTAAAGAATAATGAGGGTAGATAAATGACGAAATTAGAGCTACCTAAAGGAAACGATAAAACTTTGAATTCCGACCTAGACTCACCTTTTTCCCAAAAAGATGGCTTATTGGAGTTCGAGGCAGAATTGACCACTCCTGAGTTTTTCAAACGCTGGTCATTTGTCACCAATGTGTATGGTGAACGAGTGCAAGTGGATCACTTTGTCCTGACTTTTCCTGATTTTACACGTCTCAAAAATTACGCTGAAGCTTTGTGTCAATTGGGCGGTCAGATTGTTGAAGGGCCAGGACTCTTTCCTATCGAATTTTGTCCTGAAACTTATGTAATTACCAATGATTTATGGTTGCACTTGTTGACAATATTGATGCCGTCGGGGGGGTTGGTGGTTCTAGCTGCGCCCCACGCACCAGACGATCAACTTGACCGATTCCTACATGAGCGGGGAAACACTGGCGTCCACCATATTGCGATTCGGGTAGACGATGTGCAGAGTGCTGGTTTAGTTTGGGAGAAAAAAGGGTTTCATCCATTGTCTAGAGAGCCTCTTAAGGGTGATTCTCTATGCCAATGGTTTTGGCAAAACTCAGCAGGACAAATTATCGAGCTAATTGGTCGTAGTCCTGAAAATCACGCAACTTTTTACTGCCAAAATATAGGGGGTCTTCGGCTCTCGGAAGTCGCAGGGATTAACGCAAAATGAGTATTGATTTAAGTAGCTAGTTGCCGGTGATTGATCCAGAGGCGTTTTAGAATTGATGATGATGCGATCGCTATCTGTTCTGGGATGAAATCAGAGAAAAGCGATCGCTCATTTGCTTCTTGATGCCTAAGTATTAAGATAACAGCGACCTAAGCCCATAATTCCCCTATCCAATCATCCCCTTGTTCCCAATCCCGACAAGGTTCTTCTTTGGGGCCAGAAGGATGAACCGCACAGACAATTTCGCACTGTCCGTAGTAAAAACGGCATCTTCGACAGGTCTGGAGCGCTTCTATATGAACGGTTTCAATGACTCCACCCTCAGACGGAATCGTGTCTCGAAGCTCTTGCTGACAGGAAAAGGTTGGTAGCCACACGCCTATCGAGAGCTGGTCGTTGATTCCCTCTGGTTCCCCGAAAAAGTGGTCGTTGATAGCACCCGGTATGCATTGGCAACCCGTGATTCTGCCTCCGACTTTACTGACAGCTTGACGAATGACTTTAAGAGTACATTTAGCTTCAACCGTAAAATAACCACATATATCAATCCGTTGCGTTCCCGCCGTGGCTACGAGAGTCAGATTGGTGCGAACAAATCCTGCTTGAATAACCAGCAATCTCAAGTGATTGTCGAGTTCTTGAAAAACTGGCTCAACCTCCGACATAATTTTGCCTGTTATTTCTTCAGTTAGACCAAGCGCTCTTTGTAACTGCTGCCAAAGTGCCTGTAGCGTCTTCAAAAGCCGCAACAAGAATGAATCTAGCTTTTGATCAACCTGAATTGGATACTCTTTTATAACCTGGAATCCCTTTTCTAAATGGTGAGCAGTTTCTTGAATACTTGTGAGTCCCAACATCGCTGCTCCGCTTTTAATCGAATGAGCAGCACAAAAAAGCTGGTTGATTTCTTCTGCGTCTTTAATCGTGCTTGTTTCGGACAGCAATCCTTGCTCAATTGTCTGGATATATTCTCTTGTTCCTTCAATAAACAAGTGATTGAGGTGATTATTAAGTTCTTCAAAAACTGGCTCAACTTTCGACATCATCTTGTGAGTCAGCTCATCATTCAACCCACAAGACCAAGAAAGCTCCTGCATCAGAGCTTTTAGGGTATCCAAAACCCGTTGTAAGAGTGACTCTAGCTTTTGATCGATCCTAACGGGACAAGCATTGAAGACCTGGAAACATCTTTCTAGGCGGTAAGCCGTTTTCTGAATGCTGAGGAATCCCAGCATTGCTGCACCACCTTTGATACAATGAGCAGCTCGAAAAACCTGATTAATCTTTTCTGGGTCTTCGATAGTGCCTTGTAGATCCAGGAGACCTTGCTCAAGTGTATTGAGGTGGTCAATTGCCTCTTCAATAAAGTAGCCAATAATTCGCTGATGTTGTCCCGACATCATTCTCTTTTCTCCTTGTTTTCGCGTAGGGTATTTTCTACCGCAACGCGCTAGGCTTCGCTCAAGGGAAAACTCCGCAGGGGTCGCGTAGCGTATGCGCTCTGTTTACCGATCTCTCCGGTTCTAACACAGCTTGAGACTGATTGAAGTTTTTTCAATAATTGTTGTCAGCGATCGCTCCACTCAATTGCGATCGCTTCCCTGTTTCTAAAGTTTTAATATAAAGTTTTAAAAATGCCAGATCCAGTTATAAGCTAAAAACGTTCGCGATTGCACAGCGCTAATACGGCAATTTTGGAGCAAAAGTGCGAAAAGTGCGAAAATTTTGTGAAAAACGCTCCAATATAACTCCTTTCTTGCTTATACCCTTTCGCTCTATTTCTGCAAGAGTTCGGTCTGGCACCCCTTTGTTGATTGCTTTAAGAAATTCAGATATTCAGCATCGAAAAAGTGAATTGGTATTGGGGAGTTTTTAACATTTTTATAAAAAAAGTTCCGCGTGTAACAAAACCCCCTGAGCAAGTAGGGTTAAGGGTAGCTATTGAGTAAATTTGGCTCGAACCAATTAAATTTTTTCGGAAAGTACCCTAGTTCTTGAATATTTTTTTATAGAAATCCTATTTAATTTATAAACGGATATTTGCTTGTAGAGACGCGATATATCGCGTCTCTACAGAGATTCAAAAATCATTGAGGATGGCTACACCTATAAAATGACTTAGCCATTCTGGGAATCAATGATTCTTTGTAGATAACCAAGCTTTTCCTCTTCACGCTTGCTTGTTGCCTTTGTTTTTTTGCTTTTTCCTAACTAACCAGACAACAAAAGCGACAATAAGAATCACAAACACAATTTTAGAAACAGGCCCAAGATGCTCATCTACAAGCTCATAGTTTTCGCCTAGTGCGTATCCGGCATAAGTCAGCAAACCCACCCATAATGTAGTGCCAAGGGTTGAGTAGATTAAAAAAGGCAATAAAGGCATCCCGCTGATGCCTGCTGGAAGCGAAATTAAAGTGCGAACTCCAGGAACCAAACGGCAGAAAAACACTGCTTTACCGCCGTGCTTATCAAACCAATTATCTGCCTTGTCAATATCCTTGCTGGATAACCCGATCCACCTGCCATACTTATTCGCTAATCGCTTTAAGTTTTCTTCGCCTACGAGTTTACCCACGTAGTACCACGGCAATGCACCCAGCATCGTGCCGATTACCCCTGCTGCGATCGCTCCAAAAAAGTGGATTTTGCTATTTGGTTGCGTTGAGACATACCCTGCCAAGGGCATAATCAGT
Organism: Trichocoleus sp. DQ-A2; assembly: GCF_039961915.1. Taxonomy (NCBI): domain Bacteria; kingdom Bacillati; phylum Cyanobacteriota; class Cyanophyceae; order Leptolyngbyales; family Trichocoleusaceae; genus Trichocoleus; species Trichocoleus sp. DQ-A2. Next base: position 89,840 of record NZ_JAMPKD010000009.1, on the reverse strand, counting down.
TCGGAAGGGATGGGGGGAAAAAGATTTTCCAAAAACATCAGCAGTCCAATTCCCAAGTGACCGAGGGAATTCATGGTGTTCGTGATCCATTCCTGCATAAGTCAGTGTTGGGTATTAGGGGACAGTTATTTTAATTGAAAATTTCAATACTTCTGGCGATCGCATTGTCTTAACGTCACAATTAAACTGTTAAGTTTAGTGAACAAGCTAAGTTTGCTTAACTTTATCAGGTTTTCGAGAATCTGAAAATTGATTTATCTAAATCTTCATCGTAAATTTGCAATATCCAATTTTTGCAGTGAAAGTTTTATTGGCAATTTGAAGTAGGAATCATTTTTTAATTACCCTTTTTTACTAAAGACAGGTTTCAGTTTTTAGCAAGCTCAGATTGACTGCATTAAGAATCTCGTGAGGTTGAAAAGCTGTTGAGTAACCCTAACGTTTTCTGGGTCAGTTTCTACAACTGAGGCTGTTCTTGCAAAATTTTCGGTAATACAAACAAACAATCCGGATAAGTGGCAATCCTGAGTTGTTACTACATGATGACGAAGGGTGGGCATTGCCCACCCTTACCGATTTAGGTTCCAGAAGTCCAAGAATTGATGTACTCAATTTGGTCGGGTGTCAAGCTGTCAATTTGAACGCCCATTGCTTGCAACTTCAGCCGTGCAATTTCTTTGTCAACCTCGACTGGAATGGAGTGCAATCCAGGTTCCAGGTTGCCTTTGTTCTTAACGAGGTGTTCGCAAGCTAAAGCTTGGTTGGCAAAGCTCATATCCATCACTGCGCTGGGATGTCCTTCCGCAGCCGCCAAGTTAATTAAACGCCCTTCGCCCAGCACAATAACCGATTTACCATTCTGGAGGCGGTATTCTTGGGTGAAGTTCCGCGCTTCTTTGACTTCAGTCGCTTTGGCACCCAACGACTTGAGGTCAATTTCAATATCAAAGTGACCGGAGTTGCAAACCATTGCCCCGTCTTTCATCACATCGAAATGCTCGGCGCGAATGACGTGCTTGTTGCCAGTGACAGTAATAAACAAATCGCCTACGGGGGCGGCTTCTGCCATTGGCAGCACTCGGAAGCCATCCATCACCGCTTCAATTGCTTTAGTGGGGTCAATTTCGGTGACAATCACATTGGCACCCATTCCCCGCGCCCGGAGTGCCGTGCCTTTGCCGCACCAGCCATAACCGGCGACAACAATCGTTTTGCCAGCGAGCAGAACGTTGGTGGCGCGAATAATCCCATCCAGAGTAGATTGCCCGGTACCGTAGCGGTTATCGAAGAAGTGCTTGGTGTCAGCGTCGTTAACATTGATGGCGGGGAAAGTGAGAACACCATCTTTGAACATGGCACGAAGACGGACAATGCCCGTTGTGGTTTCTTCGGTGGTGCCAATCAAATCTGCAATCTGGTGTTGACGTTCCTGAATCAGAGTAGCGACCACATCACTACCATCGTCGATGATGATGTTGGGTTTGTGATCCAAGGCGATTCGCACATGGCGACTGTAGGTATCAGCGTCTTCGCCTTTGATGGCAAATACGGGGATGCCATGATCGGCAACCAGGCTAGCAGCCACGTCATCTTGAGTGGAGAGGGGGTTGCTGGCAATGAGGAGGGCATCAGCACCAGCGGCTTTGAGAGCGATCGCCAAGTGCGCGGTTTCAGTTGTGACGTGGCAGCAGGCGACTAACCGGATACCGGCGAGGGGTTTTTCTTGGGCGAAGCGATCGCGTATTTGTCTCAACACGGGCATCTCTCTACCTGCCCATTCAATCCGTTGCTTACCTAGAGGTGCGAGGGAGAGGTCTTTGACTTCGTGCTTGGGCTGAGTAACAGTTGCAGTCATGAAATTGCTTGCTCAACAAATATTTAAGTTGCAGGTTTTTACTAGGTTACTCGACTAGACCGCTAAAACGGTAGCCTGATTTTTTAGCCCCACCCCACCAGCCACACAATGGTTTGAGGGTAGGAGAAATCCGAAATCGAGCCAGAACCCTTACTCTGCCAAGTTGTTGCTTAACTTCTCGCTTTGGTGTGAAGTTACCTGACAAAGGGGTTGTTAGGCTGGGTGGGGATTATTTAAGTAAGCAAATGTACTTAAGTTTACCCAAATACCTGTGTTCAATGCATTTCGGAGGTTTGAAATGCCTTCTCAATCTTCTTGGGCGATCGCTGGAACCATTCTGTTGACTGGTTGGGTAGCATCTCCAATTCAAGCTCAAATTCCACTTCCGCAGAATTTGGAACTACCCGCACTTAGCCTACCCAGTAGCGATGCACAAAGCCGAATCATGTCTGGTTGCATCCGCTTGGATGGTCGCTGTCTGTTTCAAGTCGCCGCACCCCAGTCGGAATTACCCGCACGTATCCAAGATATTCAGCAGAGATTGGAAACAATTAGTCGCCAATATTTGCAGGAGGATTCCTCAAAACTCCTAATTCAAATCAAAAAGCAAAATAATTTGCCAGTCATCTATGTCAATGACCAACCCCTGCTGACAGTGACACGACCCGATGCCGACTTACAAGGGGGAGACTTAGATACACGGGCAGAAAAGCTCAAAGAATCCTTGCAAGAAGGACTGAAACGGGCGAAACGGGAGCGACAACCCCAGTTTTTAACTCGTCGAGGTGCGATCGCGGGCGGGTTTTTGGTAGCAATGATTGTGAGTAGCTGCGCGATTCACAGTAGTTCCAAGCGATCGCGACGACGGTTAACCGGCACCACCACTACACCTACAGGTCATCCGGTCACAACCCAGCTGGCTCAACAACAACAAGGGAATTTACAAGAAGTTCAGCGCCGCTTGTATCAAATGGCGCAAGCCAGTATTTGGGGCGGGGGAACCCTCATCGGGCTTGGTTTATTCCCCTACACCCGCATCCTACAGGTTTTGATGCTCAACGTTCTCCAAATCCCTTTGCGACTGGGGATTGTCGGACTAGGGACTTATGTTGTCATACGTTTGAGCTACGTCTTGATCGACCGCTTCGCTGGCGCTTTAGCCAACAGCTATTTACTCACGCCCGAAGCCTCCCGCCGTTTGCAACTGCGAGTTTCGACAATTTCCGGTGTCACCAAAAGTATTACCACCCTAGTCTTGTTAGGAGTGGGTAGCTTGGTCGCCCTGACGACATTAGGTGTGGAGATTGCCCCCTTACTTGCTGGTGCTGGCTTGGTTGGCGTTGCGGTGTCTCTTGCCTCCCAAAACCTGATTAAGGACGCGATTAATGGGTTTTTAATCATTGTGGAAGACCAGTATGCGGTTGGCGATGTGATTGCTGTAGGCGACGTAGGCGGTTTGGTAGAAAACATCAATCTGCGGATTACTCAGGTACGCGATGCTGAGGGTCGATTGATTACGATTCCCAACAGTGAAATCAAAATTGTCGCTAATCTTTCCAGCAACTGGTCGCGGGCAGACTTAAATATCCCTGTCGCCTACCATGCCGATGTCGATCAGGCGCTGAAGCTGATTGACACCATTGCCCAAGAAATGAGCCGTGACGTGACATGGCAAGAGCAAATTCTGGAAAAACCCCAAGTCCTAGGAGTCGATAATTTTGGGGAACGGGGCGTCACGATTCGGGTATGGATTAAAACCCAGCCCTTGAAACAATGGGATGTGGCGCGGGAGTTCCGCCGCCGTCTAAAAATCGCCTTTGATGAGACGGGCGTGCCAATCCCGCTACCCCAGCAGGAGATTTGGTTTAACCGTTCTCTGCCTGCAAAATCTCAGATAGATGAACACGAATCTCACTCGCCAATTTAGTACTGATGTACTATAATAAAAGGGTAGGCAAATCCAGTCGAGAAACCGCCTGAACCCCACATGGAGTCAAGTATTCAAGCCATGACCAAGCACTACATTCTCAGCCTGAATCCGACTGCTCAGCATGACTGGGATCGTTGCACTCTCAGAAACCCTATCACTGCTGAACGCCCAGACTTAGCGAGTTTGATTGCCGAAGCTGTGGGAGCGGATGCCGGTTCTTACCTGGTAGCTGTCCATATCGAAGTCCAAGTTTTGGAAAAAGCACCAAATCTGCAACCAGAGCGCGTTCATCTGGATGTGCCAGTGACGCCGAAGCAGCTCAAGGAATTAGTCGCGTAGAGGCGGAATACCCAACTAATTTGGCATTTCAGCAATCGTTGTTGTAAACCCGCCCTCCGGTTTGAAGTCGAAATCCGGCGAGGGTGGGGATACAAGAACACAGCCGCCTTTCATGAAGGCTAGTACAAATTTTTTACAGCTTCTCATGTCCGGACGACACTAGGACAAGGCAGTGCCGTTCGCCTACCGACGCTACGGAAGTCCGCTTTCGGTGGACTAGTACAGATTTTTCTACAACAAGTATTCTTCAAGAAGAAGATGCAAATGAAACTGAGTCAATATCCCGCTGCGATCGCTCAAGCTGCTCATACTGTAAATGAAGTGGATGCTCAGCTTGCCGCCGCTCATCTGGTGATTAACCGCATGGAAGGCAATGCTGACAAAACGGTGGCATTTGAGCAAGATTTGAAAAATGACAATCAACGCAAGGCGCGTCGCTTTGAATTACTGATGGTGAATTTGGAGTATCAGCAGGCGCTGAATACGATGATGCGCTTAAGTGCTGAAAAAGCCAATGCGGTGGCTCACCTGGAGTATCTCCGCAACCAGTTTAGCGTTGCCAAGCTGGAAACACGTCTTGCGATCGCCCGACAGCTTGCTGGTTCCGAAGCCTTGGAACTGGTGGGTGTGTAAGCGATAAAAGCTTCACCGATGACCAGAAGATGGGATAAGTCGGTGTTTCTACAAACAAGTGGGGGTGGGCACTGCCCGCCCTTTTTTTGTCGCACCACAATGGCAATGCTTTGGCACAATAGTTGTAATTGCCTATCTGAATTCCAGATTGGCTACCTTGAATAACAATCTCATGACTATCGTTACATCAGCAGAAATTGAAAATTTTCGCTCCGAATTGGCAGATTATCCAGACGCTCTGGCAGCTTTGGATGTAATCGAGGATTGTGAAGGAGATTTAGAAGATGCGGCGATGGTGCTAGCCATTCGAGTAGGACAGCAACCAGAGATAGCGAACGCTGAATGGTTGCCTATTGTAAGTAAAAAATGCCGCGCTGTTATCTGCCAAGAAGAATTTCGCGACGAGCTGGTTAATGGGAAATTCGCCCGGATGATGGGACATTTGGCAGCAACAAAACTTTGTCCAAGCCCTTTAGTAACGCCCGTTTTGATGTATGTGGCTCAGCAGGGTGTGGAAAATTTTTGCGAACCTTTAGATCCAGTATCCTAGCCACACAAGCCTGTTTTTCAATACAAAAAACGCAGAGGTTAATAACGCAAAAGTACGCAGAATCAGGATTCCCTTCGCGTACCTTGGTGCTATTCTTGGCGTCTAAATAAGAATCTAGCAATCCTGCTTAGGGCTGTGGGGAATCAGGAAATTGACGCGATCGCACTTCGCTACCGTAATTCTGCACTGCTTGGGTAATTGTTTCTCGCAAATTGGCGTAAGATTTAGCAAAGGGCGGCTGGCGTTCGGAGAGTCCCAGCAAATCGGCGGTAACGAGTACCTGTCCATCGCAATGCACCCCAGCCCCAATTCCTATCGTCGGAATCGATAATTTTTGGGTAATCTGCAATCCCAAATCGGATGGGATATGCTCCAAAAGCATCGCAAAAGCACCTGCTTGTTCCAGCGCGATCGCTTCTTGTAAAATTTTCTCTGCCGTTTCTGGTGTTTTCCCCTGCTGTCGGTAGCCTAGCTGATGTACCGATTGGGGAGTCAGACCCACATGACCCATCACCGGAATGCCTGCTTGCACGACTCTGGCAATCGTTTCCACCATTGCCGGATATCCTCCCTCCATTTTCACCGCCTGAGCGCCAGTTTCTTTTAATACTCTCCCAGCTGAGTGAATCGCTTGCTGAGGACTTTCTTGATAACTCAAGAATGGTAAATCGCACACGACTAACGCCTGTTTGACACCGCGACGCACGGAGGATGCATGGTGTAGGATTTCATCTAGCGTCACCGGCAGGGTTGTCTGATAACCGAGTGCCACCATCCCTAGGGAATCCCCCACCAGAATCACATCCACTCCAGCGGCGTCTAAAAGTTGCGCGATCGCATAATCCCAAGCTGTCAACACGACAATGGGACGCCCCTGTTGTTTCCACTGGATTAATTGCTGGGTGGTGACTGCCATTTTTTAGATGCGATTTTGAGAAGGTTGTTAATCATTGGTAGGGATAGGCTAGAACCCACCCTACTTGTAAAAATTAACAACTATTTCAGCGCTCCGGTTTCATCGTTTGCACAAATCTTAGAAAATCGTCAGTTTCCCAACCGTCTTCAATATCTAGGGTCTGTATGTTAAAAACTCCTACAGAACCGTCAGTCAGTTCGACTTCCATCGGCACTGTTCCACCAAGACCATAGGTGTTCACTACCTGTTCTACCAGAGTACAAGGCATATTGAACGTACCCATATCGATTCTGCCATTGTTAGCTCTGTAATCCCAAACGACTACCTTTTCAATTCCAGCAGAATAGGGTTGCTGACAGTAGAATCGATGACTCAAGGCAATCATCCGCGCCATGTGGACATCGTAGCGGCGCATCTCACCCCCGAAAGCAGAAACAGTTGTGTTTCGATCGGGGACTTCAAAGTAACCCAGTCGTACGTTAGCACTGGCATCGAGGGTATTTTCTAATCGGATGGTATTGATCCGGATGTCTGCTGGACTAGCAGCTTGAGCGATCGCAGAGAAAGCTGTGGCAGCGATCGCTGCACTTACAACGGTTTTGGCAAATTTTTTCAGCATGGAAGCGTCAATCTGTTAATGACTCAAACAACCTGTAACAGACTTCAACTTCCGGCTGACTTATTCCGTTAATCTAGACCTTGACAAATTGTTTACTCTTCTCCCCGAACGAAGGCTAAGTGCGGGGTCACGCGCCCCGTCGTCAAGCTAATCCAAGCGAGTCCTTCACTGGTTCCCACCCACAACTTATCGGCGACATCCGTTGATAAAGAGAGTATCCGACTGGAGGGGAGGTCGCCAACTCGATCCAGAACCGCACCCGTATCCGGATTCAATCTCAATAAACCATTATCTGTCCCCACCCAAACGCTCCGATCTTGGGCAAAGCGCACAGCGGTAACGTTGCGCCCCCTGAGTGGCGTCACCGACCGCAGCACATCCCCGGTTTTCGGGTCAATGACTAGCAAACTGCTGGGCGTTCCTGCCCAAATCCGTCCCTGTGGATCTAGGGTGAGAGCTTGCACTGTGGTGCCGGGAATATCCCTCAGCCGCTTCATCACAAAGGCATTGGCGGTATTAATTCGCACTAATCCTTCTAAGGTTCCAACCCATAACTGACCTTCGCGGTCGAGGGTGAGGGCATTCGCTGACACTCCGGGAAGCTTTTGCACCGTTGTCATCAACAATCCCTGGTCGGGACTGATCATGGCAAGACCGCGATCGCTTCCTACCCACAGATAACCCCGTTGGTCAGTCAATAGCGACAACACCCGGTTAGACGGTAAGGTGAAATTTTGCGCCGTCACTTCATTGCTACGGGGATCTACACGCAACAGTCCTTCGTAAGTTCCCACCCAAACCCGTCCCACTCGGTCTTGCGCTAACGCGCCGATGGTATAGTTCGGTAGAGCAATCCGAGCCAAAACATTGCCTGTCCTCGGATTTATCCGCGCTAAACTCTGCCAGGAACCAACCCAGAGACTGCCGGTATAACCCGGTTGCAATGCAGTGACGCGAAAATCTGCGGGTAGGGGGGTGGCTTCTTGCCGTCGGCGTTCGGGGGGCAAGGGACGACCTCCAGGCGGCGGCGATGAGGGTGGATAGGTGAGTAGGTCATCTCCCCGGTCTACCTCCGTAGATTGTTGAGCTAGTACGCCACTACCACGGGTCTGTGAATCTGATTGGATGATTCCCCATACTGGTAGGCTTAAAGAAAGCAGCGTAGCACTAATAAACAAACCGATACGCTCACTCAAGAATGCCATCGCTAATCTCCTTAGAAGAGGCTTTGCTAACGTGCCTCTCTTCATTTAGCTGAAATATAAGTTCCTACTACATTTAAGCCTGTGTTAGCGACAGATTGAAAAATTACAACGAAGTCGCGATCGCAGATTGCATAACTTGAGTATATGTACTCAACAAATTAATCACAAACGCCAAATGTTTTTAGTTTGCCATTGACAAAGTAGAAAGCATTTGAACAGTATGCAAGGGTGCCAATTTCTAAATATTGAGGGACACCGGCTGAATCAGTTGGTAGTGCTTTCCAGAGTTCAATTGCTGGTTTTGCTTTAAAAATTTGCTGTTCCGATGTTCCAGATTTCAAAGGAGAATATTCGCGGGCGGCTGGTCCTAGTTCTCCGGATGGTTTGAAGCTAATCGCTGTGTAAATAGTGCCTTCTGAGGAGTCTGGAAGATGGCTGAAATCCTTAACCACGGCTGAATCGAACTGTCCGCTGCTCTGGCTAATGGCGATCAAAAATCGAAAATTATTATTTTTAGGGTTGACTAACAATAGAGCGTAATCTTTCTGCTTGTCTTCGTTGAAGTCAGCAGTGAAAATGCTACAAGTCTTTCGCTGTCCGGGATTTTCTCGCTCGTAGGCACGAATGGAAGCGACAAAGTCCGATTCTTGCGCCAAGCGATACTCGCCCAAGCTTGCTTCGAGCGATTTGGGAATTTCTCCTTGGCACTGAGGTTCTGGTAGCGCTGTCATGGATGGGGCTGCTTGAGTCCCGATCGAAGCGGGATCGCGGCGAGAGGTGGTCACATCGGTTAATGTACTCAGCGGCAGATGGTTGGATACAGCGATCGCACTACACGCTGCCAGCATCAAGGATGCGGCTAGGAGAGAAACTTTTTTTAGCATTCCCAACAAAAAACAACGACCCTATAATATTCGGTGCGCGATCGCTATTTTCAGTGATTTTTATTCGTTTACTAATTGTTTCCAAAAGTCAAGTCTTTATTTGTAACAAAACCTATAGATTTATAGGCAATAAGTAAAGCTTATGTTTACAAAAAGAAGATTAGAATATCAACTTATTACCTTGCTGGTATAGTTAAAAATTAATAAAGAAAAAAGTTATGGGATCGCTTAAACCCGTAACAACATTCAGGATTCCCTCAGGAAGGAAGACATGTCTTACTCTCAAACAAAAACTCAGACAAAGACTGGGTATAAGGCCGGGGTTCAAGATTACAAACTCACCTATTACACCCCAGACTATACCCCCAAAGATACTGATGTCTTGGCGGCTTTCCGGGTTACGCCTCAGCCTGGTGTTCCTCCAGAAGAAGCTGGAGCTGCTGTTGCTGCTGAATCTTCCACAGGTACCTGGACAACAGTATGGACAGACCTGCTGACAGACCTGGATCGTTACAAGGGTCGTTGCTACAACATCGAGCCAGTACCAGGCGAAGACAACCAATATTTTTGCTATATTGCTTATCCCCTGGATTTGTTTGAAGAAGGTTCTGTTACCAACTTGTTGACCTCTCTGGTGGGTAACGTGTTTGGTTTCAAAGCCTTACGTGCGCTGCGCTTGGAAGACTTAAGAATTCCTGTTGCGTACCTCAAAACCTTCCAAGGCCCTCCTCACGGGATTACCGTTGAGCGCGACAAACTGAACAAGTACGGTCGTCCTTTGCTGGGTTGTACGATTAAGCCGAAGCTCGGTTTATCAGCTAAGAACTACGGTCGTGCAGTCTATGAAGTCCTGCGCGGTGGTTTGGACTTCACCAAAGACGACGAAAACATTAACTCCCAGCCTTTCATGCGCTGGCGCGATCGCTTCCTGTTCGTTCAAGAAGCCATCGAAAAAGCTCAAGCTGAAACAGGTGAAATCAAAGGTCACTACCTAAACGTGACTGCTCCCACCTGCGAAGAGATGATGGAACGGGCTGAATTCGCTAAGGAAATCGGCACACCGATCATCATGCACGACTACCTGACGGGTGGCTTCACCGCTAACACCACCCTCGCTAAGTGGTGCCGCCGCAACGGTATCCTACTGCACATTCACCGCGCGATGCACGCTGTGATTGACCGTCAAAAGAACCACGGTATTCACTTCCGCGTTCTCGCCAAGTGTCTGCGGATGTCTGGTGGAGACCACCTGCACTCCGGTACCGTCGTTGGTAAACTGGAAGGCGAAAAAGGCATCACGATGGGCTTTGTTGACCTGATGCGCGAAGACCACATTGAAGAAGATCGTTCTCGCGGTATTTTCTTCACTCAAGACTGGGCTTCTATGCCTGGTGTGATGCCCGTGGCTTCTGGTGGTATCCACATTTGGCACATGCCTGCTCTGGTGGAAATCTTTGGTGACGACTCCTGCTTGCAGTTCGGTGGTGGAACCCTTGGGCACCCCTGGGGTAACGCACCTGGTGCAACCGCCAACCGTGTTGCTTTGGAAGCTTGCGTCCAAGCTCGTAACGAAGGTCGCAACCTGATGCGCGAAGGCGGCGACGTGATCCGCGAAGCTTGTAAGTGGAGTCCTGAGTTGGCGGTTGCTTGCGAACTTTGGAAGGAAATCAAGTTCGAGTTCGAGGCAATGGATACTCTGTAATCTAATGACAGAGTCATGATTGTTGAGTGCTGAGTTAAACTTAAACAAACTCAACACTCAAAATTCAGAACTCTTTAGGTCTGGGGTCAAATATGGATCTCAAGCAAATTGCCAAAGACACGGCTAAGACACTGATTAGCTACCTGACTTATCAGGCAGTGAAAAATATCGTGGCTCAGTTGAGCGAAACAAATCCTCCTTTGGCAATTTGGCTGAGTAACTTTTCTAAAACGGGCGTCATCCAAGATGGAGAAGCTTACGTCAAGGAATTACTCAAAGAAAATCCAGAGTTAGCGCTTCGGATTATGACTGTGCGCCAGCATCTTGCAGAGGAAGTAGCAGACTTTTTACCTGAGATGACTCGCACTGGTATTGAGAAATCTAATATCGAATATCGGCGTCAACATCTGGAGCGAATTACGCTACTTACTTTACCTGACCCCAGCTTCCAGCCGGAACAACAAACTGAATCACCAGGCGAGTCTGGATAACCTCGACCGTCATCTGACAGAACTCTTCAACTTTGGACGTTAGACCGCATCAAGCGTCCACTTAGCAGACATACCTACAAGGAAGACCACACAACTATGAGAACTCTGCCTAAAGAGATTCGTTTCGAGACTCTTTCCTATTTGCCAGCCCTTACCGACGCGCAAATCAACAAGCAAATCCAATACATCCTCGACCAAGGCTATATTGCAGGGGTTGAATTCAGCGATAGTTCTGCACCGGAACAGCACTACTGGACATTGTGGAAACTGCCTCTGTTCAATGCTACGACAACCCAAGAAGTTCTCACTGAAATCAAAGCTTGCCGTTCTGAGAACCCCAACGCCTATGTCCGAGTCATGGGCTTTGATAACATCAAGCAGTGCCAAGTTCTCAGCTTCATCGTTGGGAAACCAAACCAAAGAGGTTACTAAACCTTAATTAGTCAGGTGGGCGCTGCCTAACCGACTCACTTTTAACTCGTTCGTGCAAAATTGGAGAGGCAGAGCAATCTACCTCTCCAATTTGTTTGTTTGATGCCTAGCAATCGGAGCATTCACTTTAACAGACTATGACCTACTACATTTCTCCCCGCTTTTTAGACAAGCTGGCGGTTCATATCACCAAAAATTTTCTTGACCTCCCTGGAGTACGAGTTCCTCTGATTCTCGGAGTTCACGGACGGAAGGGAGAGGGAAAATCTTTTCAGTGTGAATTAGTATTTGAGCGGATGGGCATTGAAGCTGTCCATATGTCGGCAGGGGAACTGGAAAGTCCAGATGCAGGAGATCCCGGGCGTTTGATCCGCCTGCGCTATCGGGAAGCAGCAGACTTGATCAAGGTGCGCGGCAAGATGTGCGTGCTAATGATCAATGATTTGGATGCTGGGGCAGGGCGCTTCGATCAAGGCACCCAATATACGGTGAATACTCAGCTGGTGAATGGCACGCTGATGAATATTGCTGATAAACCTACAGATGTGCAACTTCCTGGCAGTTATGATTCCACGCCGCTACCCAGAGTGCCGATTATTGTCACAGGCAATGACTTCGCCACCCTGTATGCGCCGTTGATTCGGGATGGTCGGATGGAAAAATTCCACTGGGAACCCGATAGAGATGACAAGATTGGCATCGTCGGAGGCATTTTTGAGCCAGATGGATTATCTCGCAGTCAGATTGAACAGTTAGTCGATCGTTTTCCCGATCAAGCGATTGATTTCTTTGGTGCAGTGCGATCGCGCATTTACGATGAACAAATCCGCTCTTTCATCCACGATATTGGGATTAACCGGGTTTCTACTAGGGTAGTAAACAGTGCTGAAGGACCACCAGTGTTCAAAAAGCCTGATTTCACTCTTTCTCGCTTAATCGAGTTTGGCAACCTGATGGTTCAAGAACAGCAGCGAGTTCAGAATTCACGCTTGGTAGAGGAGTACAATACAAGCCGACGCTCCGTGACTCCAGAAGTTAGGGATGTGCCTCAGATGTCATCCCTACCCCCGGAAAATCGGAAGACCGTTGTCCGCAATGAACTGGCGAACGAGCCATCGCACCCTCATGAGTCCGATCGAGGTAACGGTCACAGCAGCAACACTCAGGTAAATAGTGCCCGAATTAGTCCAGAGGTGCAGCAACAGATCCGGGATCTACTTGCCCAAGGCTATCGCATTGGTATAGAACACGCAAATGCACGTCGGTTCCGCAGCCAATCTTGGCAAAGCGGCGATCCCATTCAGACAACAAATGCGTCGGAAGCGATCGCTGCTTTGGAAGCTAGCTTGAGCGAGCATAATGGGGAGTACGTGCGCTTCATTGGCATTGACCCCAAGGCCAAGCGGCGCGTTGCAGAAACGATTATCCAACGTCCGAATAGTTAACGTTTGTAGTACAGTATTTGCTGGGAAAGCGATCGCTCTGTTGGGGCGATCGCTTTTGTTTATCCTGGCGAATCGATAATTCAATAAAAGCGAGATGGGAACAAAAATTTGTTAATTTCGTCGCCCTTTGCGGTATAAATTTACAGTAACGAAGTGAGCGATCGTGATTAAGATATAGAGGCTCATCGAATCACAAAATCAATCCAACTTCTGTAAAGTTTAGGTAAAGTTGCACGATTTTTGTGCAATTTTTGATGAAGTTTTCATTGCTGAGATAGCGATCGCTTAATCACTTTACTTGTCACCGTAACAGAGCGATCGCTATCTCACGAGGAATCGCTCAAACAAGCTGCCTGTGGCTCTTTCGACACGTTTTTAGTTCGCTAGATTTGCACTTTGGTTAAAAAAAATCATGCAGTCCATAATCATCCTCTGGACTGATGTTTCGCTATGTAAAGCCCCTTACGATGAGATGACACTAAAATTATGTTTAATGATTCCTTGAACCGAATCATTTCATTGAAATCTAGGCTGTTCTTAAATACGAGTAACTAAGCTTTTTCCGGGTGTTTCTAATGCGAAAAGCGAATGACTAGCGAAAAATAAATTATAGGGTGGATAGAAAAACATTCTATGTTGCAATTGCAGTCAATCAAAAGGCTTTTTAGTAGTTTTTAAATAGCTCTTGAAATTGCATTTTAGCTGTTGTTTGAAACTGAAAAAATCAAAGCGTTTTATCTTAATCTCTTCACGGGAGCAATGATAAATCACTCCTAAAAAGTAGCGAAGTAAAGGCTGTGTATACTCTAATAAGCGAAGGTTATACAAAACTATTGAATCAAGATTGCCACTCAGTCCTTGAGCCTAGCTATTCAAAGAGACAAACAATCGCAATAACCCTAGTGTAAGCCTAATTCTTTGACTATGAAACGCCCGATTACCTCTCCCCATGAAGATTTGGCTATTACTGACTCTGCAAGTATTTCTAAATCTTCCTCGAAATCAGCAAGGTCTCAAGGAAATTGGATGCGTTACTTAGTCTTAGGACTATTAACTAATGCAGCTATTTGGGGAGGAGCTTTATATTATATAAAAGTTACCAAACCCAATTACAGCACTGAGTTAGCGCTTAGTTTACCCTCAGCCGGTTCAGCCAGCAATATCAACCTGCCAGGGATTGGGCAAGCTTCCTCTAAAAGCGACTCTCCGTACATGAGTACGAATCAAGATCCTAGAGAGAACTATAAATTTCTAGCTCTCAGTAAGCCGGTCTTGGAGACTGCTGCTGATAAGCTCAATATGCCCTTGCAAGATTTTGGTAAACCTAGGGCTAAAGTATTAGACAACACCACGCTGATGACTTTTGAGTTTCAAGGAACGACTCCCGACGAAGCTTATAAAAAATCTTTAGCGCTCTACGAAGCCTTGCAAGTAAAAATCAACGAACTGAGAATTAAGGAAGCCGCTCAGCAGGATAAAACGCTACAATCCACCCTTGGGGAGTCCCAAAAAAAATTAAAAGCAGCGCAAACACGCCTATCTGAGTACAAAGCGCGTTCGGGTTTAACTTCTACGGATCAACTTACGAACCTTTCACAAAATATTGAACAGCTACGCCGACAGCGGGCTGAAGTATTAGCTAAACAGCAAGATGCGAATGCTCGTTTGCAAGGACTATCTAGTAGCTTAGATTTATCGGCTAAACAAGCAGCAGATGCTTTTGTTCTTCAAGCCGACTCCCTATTTCAACAATACTTACAAGACTATAGTGAAGCGAACAGCCTCTTCGTTGCTTTGCAATCAAAGTTTTTACCCGATCATCCTGCTCTAATTCAGCAGCAGGCAAAGCTAAATGCCGCTCAAACGGCTTTACTGAGGCAGGGGCGATCTCTTTTAAAGCGACCCGTTACGATAGCAAGTCTAGAAGAACTTAACCTGAGCAAAAGTGGTGGATCGGGAACCTCGCGGGATGCTCTTTTCCTAGAGTTAGTGACAGTGCAGACAGAGGCACAAGGACTCCAAGCAGAAGCGCGATCGCTCAACCAACAGCTTGCTCTACTTGAGAATCGGCTCAAGTCACTTGCACAGCAAGAGGTTTCATTAGCCGACCTGATGCGAGATGTGCAAATTGCCGAAGCAGTTTTTTCTTCTACTTTAGCGAGATTGGATTTGAGCAAGTCAAATATATCTTCCTCTTATCCTCAACTTCAAATCTTTACAGAGCCTACAATTCCAACTTCTGCGAGTGCCCCCAATAAGAAATTAGTTCTGCTAGGTGCAGCCTTAGGTTCCTTGTTTTGTACTAATGGACTACTGTTACTGTGGCTGCGCGATCGCAAAATTTCTCGGTCTTCTACGCTAGTTAAACATACCTACTTGGATACCAGTCCGTAATCACTGGAAATCGATTCAGATTTCAGGAGATAAACCGCAGCAACAATATTGTTTTGATTAGACCCAAGATGCATGAACCAGATATCAATGAAACCTCAAAATCTTGAAGAAAAGTTGATTTGGTATTACATTACCTGGATTTATGTAATTCACATTCTTGGGCTACAAATGACCTTAGTGCCTATACTAGCTTGGTTTTTCTTGTGGCGTGTAGGAAAGAAACTGTGGAACCAAACAGAGAATACGCCCACTGAGGAGAAAATAACCATTCCCACAACAATCTGGGTGTGGATTATTTGTATCTTAGTCATGGAGGTGGCTTTAATTGCTGCTCACATGAATTTCAATCTAGGATTAGGCAAAATTCTTAACTCATCAATCAATTGGGTTGTAAGATATGCTCCCTTAGCGTTATTTCCTCTTGCAGGCTGTTTAAAAATTCGACCACAGATAATTTATAGAGCAGCTTGCATACTTTGTCTGCAAAGCTTAATTGCTGTGATCGTTTGCTATACAGCGTCTAGATTACACCTACCTTCTCATATCTACACTTCCCCTTTGCGGATCATAGAACGTAGCGGTCTTGCTTACTACAGTGTTAACCTCTACGGTCTCGATCCTGAAGGAGGTGGAGTTCGTCTTGAATTGTTTACCCCCTGGGCACCCGCCTTGGGAATGGTAGGAAATATCTATTTCTTTCTAGCAGCGCAAGAATCGAACAAAAAATGGCGATTCATTGGCATGATTGGCGCGGTTGCAATGATTGTGGGTTCGGTTTCGCGCCTAGGTATTGTATCTCTTCCTTTTGTCATATTTTCTACTTGGGCTTTATCAAATTTTACGAAACCTTATATACAGCTCATAGCCGGAATCGCTAGTTTTATTATGGGAGTGTTTTCTTCCTGGCTAATCAATTCATTTAGAGCTTTCTCAGATATGTTCTACCAGGCAAGAGCAGGCTCTTCCAGAGTGAGAGATATATTGGCTCGCCTAGCAGTAGAACGTTGGAAAGAAGCTCCTATATGGGGACATGGAATTGGTGAATTTAAAGGGCCTGCTGTTGCAACATTCAAGCCCATCGGTTCTCACAATACTTGGTTTGGTCTTCTGGTAACGAAAGGAATCGTAGGGTTTACGGCACTTGTCATTCCCTTGGCTTGGAGCTTCATAGATTTAGTAATTAAGTCGCAAAGCAGTCGAGTTTCACGAGTAGGATTAAGTATAATCTTGGTGATATTTATGTTTACTTTTGGGGAAAATATAGAGGCTCTTGCCTATGTTTATTGGCCTGGGTTAGTTATGTTAGGAATTAGCATCAAAGAAAAGTTTCCTAGCTTTTTATTCACTGAGACCAATATTCCTGAAAACGGTTATAGAGTCAAAACAGAACTTTAAACTGTTTACTGATGATTGAGGGGAATTAAGATAACATTTTTTTTATTAGACTTACACAAAGGTTAAACTAAATGCCAGTAATATCAGTGATAATTCCGGTCTACAATGCTGAACAAACAATCTTGGAAACGGTTAAATCTGTTCAGCAGCAAACATTTTCAGACTTGGAAATAATTTTAGTTGATGACGGATCGAGTGACAAAAGCGTAGAACTGCTTAAAGGAATTGTAGATGAACGGGTAAAAGTATTTGTCTATGAAAATGGCGGAGCCGCCGTCGCTCGCAATCGCGGTTTAGCTCACGCTAAAGGTGAATTTATTGCCTTTATTGATGCAGATGATTTATGGACACCAGACAAGCTAGAACTACAACTTGCAGAATTACAAAAGCACCCCGAAGCAGGAGTAGCTTATAGCTGGACTTCTTTTATAGATGAAAAAGGAAAACTTTTATATGTGCAGCAACCCGTATATTTTGAAGGAAATGTTTATCCACAATTATTAGTCAGCAATTTTCTAGTTTGTGGTTCAATTCCACTGATTCGTAAGCAAGCAATTGAGTCCGTTGGGGAACTCGACCCAGAACTAAAATCTACTCATGATTGGGATTACTGGCTCAGGTTAGCAGCTAAGTGGTCTTACGTTCTGGTTCCTCAACATCAGATTTTTTATCGTCAAGTACCTGGCTCAATTTCTTCCAAAATAGAGGTTAGGGAAAAATATAATCTGATGGCGCTTGAAAAGGCTTTTCAGACAGCACCAGCAGAGTTGCAATCTCTCAAGAACCAGAGTTTAGCAAATGTTTATCAGCACCTCGCCGATTTGTATTTAACTCGTAAAGCAGATCCTGATGCAGTTAAGCAAGCGGGTTACAAACTAAAAACGGCAGTTCGTTTGTATCCAAAAATGCTCCTAAATAGCAGCGCTCAGCGCTTACTGCTGAAATGGCTGGTGATGCGATCGCTTTCCCCTAAATTCGCTAACTATTTTCGGCAGATATCTACTAAATTTCGTGATTTTCGATATCAGCGCTGGAGTAAAAATTTAGAAAATCTCGGTAAGGAGACGCCCTAAATTTAGTTTGAAGACCTACCAAATTGAGGTGAGTTATACGAAGGGTTTAAATTCTTCTATAAATACCCAAAATGATTAGTAACTTTTCAAGTAGTCGCTTCAAAGAGTTTTATAAGAGGTATCAATTTGTCGAGATTAGAGAAAAAGATTCTATCTGAGCCTGACCAAACTCAGCACTTTCAGACTGACCATCTGAAGGCTGATTTAAAAGGTCGCTCGGTTCGTGGCGGTGCAGTCACGATGGTGAGTCAGGGGTGCAAATTTGTACTTCAAATGGGATCGACGGTTGTGCTAGCTCGTCTACTCTCACCTCAAGACTACGGTCTAATTGGGATGGTGACTAGCGTGACGGGTATTGTGTTTCTCTTCAATGACATGGGTCTGTCAACGGCGACGATCCAAAGAGCCGAAATCAACCACAAGCAAGTCAGCACCCTGTTTTGGGTGAATGTGGGGATGAGCCTCTTGCTGATGCTATTGACTGCGGCTATGGCACCGGCGATCGCTTGGTTTTATGGTGAGCCGCGCCTGACCTGGATTGCGATCGTTTCTGCCAGTGCATTTATATTTGGTGGGTTGAGCGTCCAGCACCAAGCCTTGCTTCGGCGACAGATGCGCTTTACCGCTCTCGCTGCAATTGAGATCGTCTCCATCGTGCTGGGGGTAGCGATCGCGATTATTTCGGCTTTGTATGGGGCTGGATACTGGTCGCTGGTATTTATGTCACTGACTACGGCAATCGTCACGGCTGCTGGGGTTTGGGTAATGTGTGGTTGGCGTCCTGGCTTACCTGCTCAACGCTCAGGCGTCCGTTCTATGCTGGCTTTTGGTGGCAACCTCACTGGTTTCAGCGTCCTTAACTACTGCGCCCGAAACCTGGACAACATTTTAATCGGACGGGTGTGGGGTGCTGAGGCTCTAGGTGTGTACGCGAAAGCATACAGCCTAATGATGCTTCCTTTGCAACAAATCAACTCCCCAATTACCGCTGTTGCCGTTCCCGGTCTGAGCCGATTGCATTCTGAGCCACAGCAATTTCGCAATCACTATTTAAAAGGACTATCGCTGATCGGATTTTTGACGACGCCTATCGTCCTCTTTATGATGATTGTCTCCGAAGAATTGGTCGAGCTGATACTTGGCTCCCAATGGGGAGAGGCTGGTACAATCTTCAAGCTTCTTGGTATATCTGCACTCGTTCAACCACTTACGAATACCTCTGGCTGGCTCTATATTTCTTCAGGAAGGACAGCTCAGATGTTCAAGTGGGGAGTATTTTCTTCCAGCTTCTTAGTGATTTCTTTTTTCTTTGGATTACCTTATGGCGCACGCGGTGTTGCTTTAAGTTATTCAATTGCCAAGCTATTGCAGACATTGCCTTGTATGTACTATGCAACGCGCGGCACGTCTATCACCATGCTCAATTTATTAGAAGCCATGAAGCATCCTTTGCTGGCATCTCTAATCGCAGGAGCGATCGCGTTTGGGGTTAAGTTAGCGATCGCGCCAACTTTAACCGTTTGGGCTACAGTCATTGTCAGTTTGGCGGTAATGGCTTTGACCTATTTAATCTTGATGTTCTATGTATTCAATACCAAAGACCTTTACCTATCTGTACTAAAACAGTTCAAACGACCTAAAGGCTCTTGATGCTTAACCGTCCAGAATGATGACAGCAGAGTATCGGATATTAGGTGAAATTTACGATGAGAATCGCCTTTATTGTTGGTAAATTTCCTACTGTATCAGAGACGTTCATCTTAAATCAGATTGTGGGACTGATTGAGCGAGGACACGAGATTGACATTTACGCCCAGAAACCGGGCGATACTGCCAAAATCCACCTAGATGTGGAAAGATATCAACTTCTTGATCGCACCTACTATGTTCCGGAGCAAAGACCAGCCAATCCTTTAATTTATGTAATTAAGGCGATTTGGCTGCTGTTAGCAAATTTCCCCAAAAATCCTGTTGCATTTCTGCGATCGCTTAATGTTTTTAAGTATGGCAAAGAAGCTGCTTCATTGAGGATGCTGTATACAACATTCTCGTTACTCCCATTTCTATCAAATAAGCCATACGATATAATCCATTGCCAGTTTGGACCCTTAGGATTCTTAGGGATGTACTTTAGGACAATTGCTGCCTCTAGAGCTAAAGTAATTATCTCATTTCGAGGTTCTGACCTCACTATGTATCTCAGTCAATATGGTGACGATATCTATAAAAAGCTTTTTGAAAAAGGAGACTGTTTCCTGCCCATTTGTAACCATTTTAAAAATAAATTGATTAGTCTGGGCTGCAATGAAAAAAAAATTATTGTACTCCGCTCAGGAATCGATTGTAATCGGTTTTCCTTTAAGACACGCTATCCGCATCCCGATGGTAAAGTGCGGATTGTTTCAACAGGTCGCCTAATTGAAAAAAAAGGGATTGAATATGGTATTCGCGCTATTGCTAACTTGACAAAAATGAACCTCGATCTTGAATACAATATCATTGGTGATGGCTCTTTAAAGCCAGACTTGCAGCAACTGATTCAAGAGCTAGATGTTGGAAATATAGTAAATCTCTTGGGTTGGAAACAACAGCACGAAGTCGTGCAAATTCTCAACGATTCCCACATTTTTGTAGCTCCCTGCGTAACCAGTAAGGATAATAATCAAGAAGGAATTCCTAATGTTTTAAAAGAAGCAATGGCAATGGGTTTGCCAGTTGCCAGCACTTACCATAGTGGCATCCCTGAGCTAGTCGAAGATGGGGTTTCAGGGTTCCTAGTTGCAGAACGGGATGTCAATGCTTTGACTGAAAAATTAGGCTACCTAATCGCCCACCCAGAGGTCTGGCCCGAAATGGGTGCGGCTGGTCGTGCATACGTGGAAAAGCACTATGAAATTGGGCAGCTAAACGACTATTTAGTTGAAATATACGAGAAACTGCTAATTACCTGATAGGGTATTTAGTAAATAGAAAAGTCAAGTTATAGGGGTAGAATTGTTGTGAAAGTCGCGATGATTGTTGGTCGATTTCCGGTTTTGTCAGAAACCTTTATCTTAAACCAAATCGCTGGTTTAATCGATCGGGGTCACGAAGTTGATATCTATTCTGACCAACTCGGAGATACTTCCAAGGTGCATCCAGCAGTAGAAAAGTACCAACTCCTGAATCGCACCTACTATATCCAAATGCCATCTAATATTGCGATTCGCGGGCTAAAAGGCTTGGGGTTGCTATTCGCGAACAGCTACAAAGACCCGGCCCTCTTGCTGCGATCGCTTAATGTTTTTAAGTATGGCAAAGAAGCTGCTTCATTGAGGTTACTATATGCAGCAGTCTCATTATTGGGCAACAAAGAATACGACGTCATCCATTGTCAATTTGGCCCTTTAGGATTCATCGGGATGTCATTTCGGCTGATTGGTGCGCCCCACGGAAAATTAATTACCTCATTTCGCGGTTTCGATATTAGCCAGCATATTCAGGAATTCGGTGAAGACGTTTATAATCCCTTATTCGCCACAGGAGACCTTTTTCTTTCTAACTGCGATTATTTCAAACGTCGCCTGATTAAGCTAGGTTGCGATGAGAAGAAAATCATCGTCCTTCGTTCGGGCATCGATTGTAGCAAGTTTGTGTTTACCACACGTCATCTACCCGCTGATGGTCGCATTGGAATTGTCACCACAGGTCGCCTTGTCGAAAAAAAAGGGATTGAGTATGGAATTCGTGCCATTGCCAAGTTGGCTAAGGCATACCCCAACATCGAGTACAACATCGTTGGGGATGGGCCATTAAAGGAAAGTTTGCAGCAACTCATTGATGAGCTGGATGTTAGTGACAAAGTAAAATTGCTGGGTCACAAGCAGCAGCAGGAACTCATTGAAATTCTCGACAACTCCCATATATTTATTGCCCCCTGCGTGACAGCGAAGAACGGCGATCAAGATGCCCCCGTAAACGTATTAAAAGAAGCAATGGCAATGGGTTTACCCGTGATAGGGACGCAACACGGTGGCATTCCAGAACTGATTGAAGATGGGATTTCAGGTTTTTTGGTTCCCGAACGAGATGCCGATACTCTGGCTGAAAAGTTGGGCTATTTATTTGAACATCCGGAAGTTTGGCCTGAAATGGGTCGCTCCGGCCGCGCCTACGTAGAAGCGCATTACGACTTTAACAAGTTGAACGAGCGGTTAGTAGAAATCTACCATTAGATAGAGTTCAACCGTTAAAATTGCATTTGGCAGGTTAAAATCTGCCATTAGAAGTATATTTTTCTAGAAAAAACATGATATAAACCGAATAATTTTCTGATTGAATGAGTTAAAAAATAAAAACTTCAAGTAAGGATTTTATATTAATTGCAACTTCACTAAAACTTCACATTAAAAATAGGGAAAATCGTGTTTCTTCGATGCTTTTATAGCAAAAAGTCTGGTAACATTTACTAGAGAAAGTAAACAAAGCTAACACTGTGTTTCCTACGAGCAAAATAATTTAAGAGCAAGCGTCGGCACAGTGAAACATCAGGAAAAAACGCTCCGGCAAGAAAATTTAGCCTGGAATTAGCAATCAACGATTGGCTGTTCAAAGGTTCAGTAGCGGTAGACACTATGAGTCGAAGTCAGACACTCGGACGAGAAACAAGGTTGCGTGAGGCTAAAGCAAAATTAAAATTGGGCTTAATGAAGCGAATTGGAAAATTCGATAAACTGACCTCTCTGATTTTGGAGGTGCAGAAGAAAACTCTCTATCTAGGTTTAGTGACAATGATTTTGTCTTCTATTCTAGATAGTGTAGGAATCGGATTGATGATTCCTTTCCTAAAAGTAATTTTGAATGAAGGAGGTGGAACGCTTCTTCCTCAAATGGCTTTAACGGAAGGGTTGAACAGTTGGCTAGCGCAGCAAGGTAAAGGAACGCTCATTAGCTTGTTTGCCTTAGTCCTCATGGGTTCTTTAATTTTAAAAGGGTATTTCTACTACATTTCCCAAGTCTTGACTTCCATTTATCGGGAAGCCGTCATCAAACGCTTGAGGAAACGGCTGTATCAAACCTATTTATATTCGCCCATTGAATTTTTTGATAATGTGCAGATGGGTAAAGTAACCAGCACCTTACATACAGAGGTGATGGAAACAAACAAGCTGTTGACTAACTTCTTTTATGGCTTGACCAACCTGCTGATTTTAATCGCGTATTTGGGAACGTTGGTGATCGTGTCGTGGAAAATGACGGTTCTAACGACATTTTTGATTACAGGCGTTGCTTTATGGCTCAGTTATTTCTTGAAAAAGATTAAGACATCGGGGGGTTTAGTTGTTACTGCTAAACG
Organism: Trichocoleus sp. DQ-A2; assembly: GCF_039961915.1. Classification (NCBI taxonomy): domain Bacteria; kingdom Bacillati; phylum Cyanobacteriota; class Cyanophyceae; order Leptolyngbyales; family Trichocoleusaceae; genus Trichocoleus; species Trichocoleus sp. DQ-A2. The sequence goes on along the minus strand of NZ_JAMPKD010000009.1, from coordinate 66,642 downwards.
CACTCTAAACGCGATGGCTTTAGATACGTTAAGCGGTGTTCGCATCGTTAAATCTTATGGTGCGGAGGATTTTGAACTGAACCGCTTCAATAAGATCAGTAGCAATTATATGGAGGCGAACATCGGACTAGCTAAGAAGCTAAACATCATCGACCCGCTGACAGAGTTAGCGACTTTGGCTGCGGCGATGGTGGTTTTAGTCGGTAGCTACACTTTGTTTATCTCCAAGGGTCTGCTCACGACCGCAGAGCTGCTGATATTCATGCTGGTTCTGATTAGAATTGTTCCGGTACTGAAAAAGGTGAATGCCGCGAGGGGTTCTGTCCAAGAGTCTCTGCCAGCGTTAACGAAAGTCACGGAGGCGCTCTCGTTACCAGAGAAATATCCGCTTCCTAATGGAAACCAGAAATTTACAGGGTTGCGCGATCGCATTCTTTTCCAAAATGTAAAATTTGCCTACAGCGGCAGGTCTTACGTCCTCAACGGTTTGGATCTAGAAATTCCTCGTGGCAAAACTGTGGCGCTGGTTGGCGCTTCTGGAGCCGGGAAATCCACTGTGGCATCTCTCGTTACCCGTTTCTACGAAGTGACCGATGGTGTTATCGAGATCGACGGTCAAGATATCCGGAACTACGATGTTGTCTCGCTACGCCAGCACATTGGAGTCGTTAGCCAAGACACCTACATCTTTAATGCCTCACTTCTGGATAACATTGCCTACGGTTTAGAGGGAATGGACAGAGAAAAGGTGATTGAGGCAGCCCGCCTTGCCAATGCCCACGAATTTATCTGTCAGTTGCCCAACCAATACGACACAGTGGTAGGAGATAGAGGCGTTAGGCTTTCCGGAGGACAACGACAACGCATTTCAATTGCTAGGGCAATGCTGCGCGACCCGGAAATCATGATTCTCGATGAAGCCACCAGCGCCTTAGATTCGCAGTCAGAACAGTTAGTGCAAGAAGCACTGGAACGTTTGCGAACAAACCGGACTGTAATTGTGATTGCCCACCGTTTGGCTACTGTCCGGAATGCCGACAAAATTGTGGTAATGGAGAAAGGTCGAATTATCGAACAGGGAGGGCATGACGAGTTGCTTGCCCAGCAGGGAGCTTACTGGTCTTACCACAATCTCCAGTCTTTGCCTGTGTAAAACAGACCTGCCCAAGCGACACCGGGCAACTACACAGTACAGACTTTAAACACAAACAAGTTTTTTCCCTATCTAGCTGAGTTGATGCATAGCAAACAAAACAGCCGATAAATTGTTTAGTCTTTAGCGAGGAGTTCCTGATGTTAGATCCCCAAGTTACGATTGTTGTTTCACCCCGCGAACGTTTCAGCTGCGCCCGCGAGTCGCTGGAAAGCATTTACGAACATACATCAGTCCCATTCAAGTTAGTTTACGTAGATGGGGGTTCACCCGCTCACATTCAGCGTTATTTGCAACAGCAAGCGAGTGAAAAAGGATTTCAAATCATTCGCACCGATCACTACCTCACTCCAAACCGCGCCAGAAACCTCGGTCTGAGTCAGGTTACAACCAAGTATCTCGTCTTTATCGATAACGATGTGATCGTCAGCCCAGACTGGTTGGAAAGCTTAGTTCAGTGCGCTGAAGAGACAAACGCTACCGTAGTGGGTCCCCTGACCTGCCAAGGCACTCCGGTACACGAAATTGTCCATTTTGCCGGTGGAGAAGCCCACATTTGGCTGGAAAAAGTCGGCGAAAACCCCAGACGGCGTCTCCGCGAGAAAATGTACAAGCAAGGTCAGAAAGTAGCGGAGGTGCGACCCAAGCTCAAACGTCAACAAACCGAACTAGCAGAATTCCATTGCGTACTGGTTCGCACTGAAATCTTTGAGAAAGTCGGCTTGCTCGATGAACAAATGTTCAATACTAAAGAACACCTCGATTTCTGCATGACAGTCGTTGAGGCGGGTGGTAGCGTTTACTTTGAGCCTGCGTGTCTTGTCACTTATGTTCCAGGCCCGCCCCTGAAGCCGTCAGATATGCTCTTCTATATGCTGCGTTGGAGCGACGCTTGGGAACTCAATAGCTTGCATCGCTTGCGCGATAAATGGAATTTGGACGAGGACGGGTACTTCAAATATCGCTACAAGCGCTTGGGATGGCGGCGATACGTGACAATCCTGAACCCAATTGGTAGCCGCCTGACTTTAGGTCTTGCTGGGGGCGGGGTGGCAAAAGTGTTGCGTCCTCTAGATAAGGTGTTTAACCGTTATCTCACGAATCGTCAGGCTCGCCTGCAAGCGAAAGGGCTACAACCTCAGATGCCTGCAATACCGGAGAAGAAGCCTACAGTGACGGCATCGTCCCGTTAGGTTGGCGTGTAAGGGTGTAGAACGACGAAACGAAGGTGCCAAAAGAAGGTGCGATCGCTTCGACGATAAATACCCTTACACAGCCAAAACCTAAGTCTTCATCCAGAAAACAAGTGGGGAAAGCGATCGCAATCCACAGACTTTTTTAGTCGTACTCCTACCTTGGAAAAGTGGATGCTATTACTAAACTTGTTCTGTGTTAAGCGATTCCCCGCTTTTTCAGGAACGCTCCTGTTGAAATTGAAATGTTGTTTGGGTTTTCCTTCTTCAGAGAGACGTTTTGCCTAAGCCGTTCAATGATTGTTAATTTTTTTAAATGCACTTGACTTAGACAAAATCAATGGACTTCGCCTAAGCCAAGTGCAACAAAAATGAAGCATTCCAATCAAAAGCAAAATTATGCACTCTTTTGCTCAAACAAACATTCAACTCTTCAACCAGCTACGTGCAGAAGGCTACTCAAGCAACGATATTAACCGCATCCGTGATGCTTATCAGCTGACAATGCAGCTGTTCACAGGTGCTTTTCGAGCCTCAGGTAAGACGTTTATTGCCCATCTAGTCAGCACTGCTAGTATCCTGGTTTCTCTTCATGTACCTGCAAAGATAGTAGCAACAGGTCTGCTTCATGCTACCTATACTCATGGTGACTTTGGAAACGGGAAAAAAGGCATTTCTAATGCCAAACGCGAACAGGTAAAACGTGTTGTTGGCAAAGAGATTGAGGAGTATCTTGCTAGATATGCAACGCTGTCCTGGAATAAAAAGACGATTCCCGCTATTTTTCACCGCATTGATACGCTCGATCCGCTTGATCGCGATATTCTTTTGGTGCGCTTAGCCAATGAGCTAGAGGAATACTTGGATTTTGGCATTGTTTATTGTGGAGATTTCAAACATCAACAATACATTAATTATGACGGTCATCTGATCGTAGAAATGGCAGAAAAGTTAGGTTTTCCTACTTTAGCTACTCAACTAACAGAAGCATTTAAAGAAACTGCCTCCGCTGAAATACCTAGGGAACTTTGTAACACAAACGCTCAAGATGTTTCGTTTCGTCTTGCACCAAAGTCCTACCAGAAGCGGCTGTCACTCACCTTTTATAATTTGTTGATTCATAAACCGCGTCGTTTAGTTTCTGCCATAGCCCGTAAATTTGGTAATTTGCGTCCCAGTACTTCCATGACAAAGGATGTTCCTACTATAAGTCAGTCAGAGTAAGGGGGCAGTTAATCACAAGGAAGTGCTGGCTGTAGCAAATATTAATTTTTCACAATTTTTCAAAATTAAAATGAAAAAAATTTCTGTCATAATTCCGGTTTATGGAGTCGAAAAATATATAGCTGCTACAGTGCAATCAGTTTTAGACCAAACCTATAAACATTTTGAACTTCTAATTATTGATGATGGTTCTCCCGATCGAAGTGTAGAAATTTGTCAGCAATTCCAAGATCCTCGAATTCAAATTATTCGCCAGCAGAATAGCGGAGTTTGCGCCGCTCGAAATACAGGAATTCGCCATGCTCAAGGAGAATATCTGGCTTTTTTAGATGGAGACGATTTGTGGCTGCCAGAAAAGCTGGAAAAACATATTGAGCATCTAGAAAATTCACCAACTGTCGGGCTTAGCTTTAGCCGCTCTGCTTTTATTGACGAAGCGGGGCAGCCATTAGGTATCTATCAAATGCCTAAACTCAAGGATATTGCTCCACCCTTGATCCTCTGCCGTAACCCGATTGGAAATGGCTCAGTTCCGGTGATTCGGCGAGAGGTTTTTGAAGCTATTAAGTTTCAAGATGCTCCTCAGGGTACTGCAAAAGATTGTTATTTCGATGAAAGATTGCGACATTTTGAAGATGTCGAATGCTGGCTTCGCATTTCCTTGAAGACTGATTGGCAAATCGAAGGCATTCCTGAAGCTTTGACGCTGTACCGGGTAAATGCTGGGGGCGCTTCAGCAAATCTGCTTAAGCAGTTAGAAGACTTGGAAAAAGTGCTGGAAAAAACCCGCTCCTATGCTCCAGATTTGATTGCTCAGTATGGAAACCCAGCTAAAGCCTACGAGTTGCGGAAATTAGCCCGCTGGGCAGTCCGGCTGAAAGCTGCTCCAACCGCTGTAGACATGGCTCACCGCGCCTTATCTACCCACTGGCGCATGATTCTTGACGAACCCCGGCGGACACTTTTGACGTTGGGAGCTGCCTATTCGCTGTGGCTACTGCCACGTCCTCTCTACCGCCAGATGGAAAGTTTTGCCTTAAAAATGACAGGAGCCGCCCAAAAACGACGCATTCTTCAAGATCGTTCCCGTCAATTGGCATAATGATAGAACCTTTTTTATAAACACCCGCTCGCCATCAAAATAGGTTACAGAATATGAGGGTTGTCTACCTGATCCAAACCCATACCAATCCGGAGCAAATTTATCGGCTGGTTAAAGTTATTAAAAAGTCCAGTAATGACTCTTATATAGTGATGAGTCATAACTTTAATGCTAGTCAAATAGATGTAGAACTCTTCGAGAGTTTACCGAATGTTAAAGTACTGAGAGCCAAGAAAGTTGGAAGAGGCGATTTCTCAATTACCCAAGCTTATTTGGATGTTGTTGACTGGATTTTAACCCAGAATATTCAATTTGATTGGCTAGCTAATCTCACAGGTCAAGACTATCCGACTCAATCGCTCTCAAAATTTGAGAATTTTCTGGCTGCAACCGAGTACGATGGATTTTTTGATTATTTTAATGTGCTTTCTGATAAGTGTACTTGGGGAGCTAAAGACGGGCGCGATCGCTACTTCTATCAATACTGGTGGTCAGGTATAGAATTAGCCAAGTGGCAAAGAGCCTTATTCAAACCTTTTCGAGTTCTTATTAATAATGTTCAGCCTTTTGTGCGGATTGATTCTTCCTATGGACTCATCATCGGGCAACGGGCCGCTTCAGCTCCATTTAATGACAAATTTGTATGCTATGGAGGCTCTTACTTTAAAACAATTTCTAGACAATGCATTCAATACATTCATGATTTTTGCTCTGCCAATCCTGATTTGGTGAACTACTACAAGAAAGTTCGCCTTCCCGATGAATCTTTTATGCAAACCATCTTATTAAATAGTGGTTTGTTTAATTTTTATCCCCGCAATATGCGCTATATTGATTGGGAGAACAGCCGACACGGTCATCCCCGCATCCTCACATCTGAAGATTTTCCAAATTTAATTAAAGATAAATATTACTTTGCTAGAAAATTTGACATGAACCGGGACAGCAAAGTATTAGATATGCTTGACGAAAGAATTTTTCAAGCAACTTAAAGAAAATGGTACTTTTCATGAAAAAATTTTCGGTTATTATTCCAGCCTACGGAGTAGAAAAGTATATAGGTGCTGCAATTGAATCGGTTCTAGCTCAAACATACAAAAATTTTGAAATTATTGTAGTTGATGACGGCTCTCCCGATAGAACTGTAGAAATTTGCCAGCAGTATATAGACCCTAGAATTAAAATCGTTAGCCAGAAAAATAGAGGACTCGCTGGAGCAAGAAACACCGGAATCCGCCATGCTCATGGCGACTATTTAGCTTTTTTAGATGGCGATGACCTTTGGCTACCGGAAAAATTAGAGAAACATCTCGAACATTTAGATAATTCCTCAACGGTAGGGATTAGTTTTAGTCGCTCTGCTTTTGTTGATGAAACGGGAAATTCCTTGGGTACCTATCTGATGCCCAAGTTCAAGGACATTACACCACCCGATTTACTTCGCGACAATCCAGTCGGAAATGGTTCTGCTCCCGTAGTTCGGCGAGAGGTATTTGAAGCGATTAAATTTCAAGATAATCTTTACGGGACTGTTGAAGATTTTTATTTTGATGATAACTTTCGTCAGGCAGAGGATATAGAATGCTGGCTTCGCATCCTCCTTCAAACCAACTGGCAAATTGAGGGCATTCCTGAAGCGCTGACACTGTATCGGGTAAACGCAGGGGGTCTTTCAGCTAGTTTGCTGAAGCAATTAGAAGCTCTCGAAAGGGTAATTGAAAAAACACGCTCCTACGCTCCAGAATTAATTGCTGAATGGGAAAACCCCACTAAAGCATATCAACTGCGATATTTAGCGAGAAGTGCAGTCCGTTTAAAAGCAGGCTCAATGGCTGTGCAGCTAATGCACCGAGCCTTGGCTGCTCACTGGCGCATCCTTTTGGAGCAGCCCCGCCGCACGCTGATGACCTTAGCAGCTGCCTATTTGCTCTGCTTCTTACCCCATCCTGTTTATTACCAAATAGAGGCTCTTGCTGCCAAAATGACTGGGCTTATTCAAAGACGCCGTATTCTTCAAGATCAGTCTAGCTAATCTTTATAATCAACAACTTTTTTTTAATTCTAATAAAATTAATTTAACTGCTTCAATAAAACCTTGAAGCTACCTTAATTGATGTTAGCATAGTGGCGTTTTAGTGACTGGAGCAGCTAAACCATGAAAATCTTCTTAGAAATAAAAAACTTTTTCAAAGAAACAATCAAGGGTTCATTTCTCGATCCGGTCGTTAGACCATTTTTAGATATCGTAAAGCCTCCGAAACGCAGTGACATTCTTAATAGACAAGACAATGCTTTCACAATTGAAATCATGTCTTGTGTTTTAGCAAAAAACTCAAACTGTATTGATGTTGGTTGTAACACAGGGGATTTACTTAGCCAAATTTTACAGTTTTCACCTCTGGGATTTCATTATGCATTTGAGCCAATACCACGGTTAGCGAGTAGGCTTAGAAAAAAATTTCCAACTGTTGAGGTCAGAGAAACAGCTTTGAGTGATTCGGAGGCAGAAACAATTTTTTGGTATGTAGTGAATGCTCCGGCTGTAAGTAGCTTGGATAAGGAATGCTGTGAAAGCCATATTCCTGATGCACTTATGGAACCAATCACTGTTAAAACTCAGAGACTTGATGATGTACTAGCTCCAGACTTTAAGATTCATTTCATCAAGGTAGATGTAGAAGGCGTAGAATTGCAGGTTTTTAGAGGTGCTATTAGAACATTAAAAACTTATAAACCTTACTTAGTCTTCGAGAGTGGCTTAATTAATTCTCAAGAATGGGTTGATGGCACATTGAAAGATGGGAAATGGCACGACAGCAGAATTTACGATCTGCTTGTCAATGAGTGTGGTCTAAAAATTTTCAAGCTAAAAAATTGGGTAGATGGTTTAGCTCCGCTGAGTCGGGATGAATTTCTAAAATCTTCTGCTTGGAATTTTTTAGCAATGCCTTAGTAACAGAAAAATTTGCCTGAATACTTGTTGAGCTATCTGCAAAGTGGCAATTAGCTAATTTTCTAGTACTTTTTATTATGCTAGTTTTGTGCAGGCAAGATTGGTATTGCTTGTTACTGTTATTTTAATTTTAAAGGAAATATATTAATGTTTTACTTTAGGCGGACAAATCGCATAAGTAAAGTCTATCTTAAGGGGGACGCTTGCACCATAGGCACTGTAACAAGATGTAAAGCGTAAAGCGACTAGGATTGCAAGCGTGGCTTGAGTCCCTTAAAGAGTTCCTTAGACTGGGATTTTAATTATGACCATAGCTGTAAATGTAAAAAATTGGGTGCAACGAAAAGGTCATAGCCTGTCGTGAAGAATCTAATTTTGTACACCATTACTGAATTTGGACATGGTTAAAAGACAGAGATTTTTTTCCTAGGGTACAGAGTTTAGTATCTATGTCTATGTGGGTGAAACAATAAAACAAGGTTCGGTTGAAAACCGGGAACCAAATAAACCCACATTTCGTCTATATACCAGGTTTACTATTTACCATTCTGAACTTAACTATTCTAGAGTGCCTGATTTCCAGTGAAAGCACCTATTTACTGCTGTTTTAACTTTGTCGATGCTATTGCAGTTAAACAGTTTTAGTTAAGTTTTTGAACACAGATTTCTCTGTCAATTTATGACTTTGCTTGCACAAAATCACCAGTATTTATTATGCAGGCATTTCTAGTTTGACAATTGTTGCAAATTTTGTTGTTACCGCATAGAGAGCAGATAATCAGGTTTTTTTTTAATACCTTGACCTGGTTGAATCTAGCTATCTCTACTTATGGTACATCCGAAGTGTTATGCACAACACTTTGGCAGATTGTTGCGTTCACTTTTTCGTGCAGTTGTTTTCTGGAGGTTAAAGATCGTGAAAGTTTTATATCTGATTCAAAGTCATAAAAATCCCGAACAGATTTTTAGACTGGTGCAAACTCTAAAAAAATCAAGTCCCCAATCTCAGATATTGATTAGCCATGACTTTAGGGGTTGTCATTTAGACGTAACGGCCTTTCACGAATTCCCAGGAGTGAATGTAATTAGGGGTACGGGAGGACGAGGAGATTTTTCGATTGTTCAAGGTTATCTGAATGCCATTGACTGGCTTTTTAGCCATAATGTTGAATTTGATTGGCTTGCCAATATTACAGGCCAAGACTATCCGATTCAACCGCTACCAAAAATTGAGAAGTTTCTTGCGGAATCACCGTTTGATGGCTTTTTAGAGTATTTTGATGTACTTTCAGATTTAGAGGAAAATCTTTGGGGAAGCCGGGAAGGTAGCGATCGCTATCTCTATCAGTACTGGCGTTCGGGTCAATATTTACCACTGTGGAAACGCGCTATCGTCAAAATTCCTCGCATGGTCATTAATAATGTCCAGCCTTTGGTGAGAATAAATTCTTCCTATGGGCTGATGCTAGGAGTTCGTACGACTTCATCTCCATTCAATGAAAACTTTAAATGCTATGCAGGGTCTTACTTCAAGACTCTATCGAGGAAGTGTGTCGAATATTTACATCATTTCTGCCAGCATAACCCCGAGCTAATTAATTACTATAAAAAGACTTGTATTCCTGATGAATCTTTTGTCCAAACGGTTTTAGTCAATAGCGGGCAATTTCATTTGTGTAACGACTATAAACGCTATATTGATTGGACTGGGACTCGCCACGGTCATCCTCGTACTCTAAATGCTGAAGATTACTCAGCAATTATAAGAAGGGACGTTCACTTTGCCCGAAAATTCGATATGACGCAGGACAGCAGAATTTTAGATATGCTTGATGCAAGAGTTTTAAAAGAAAGTAGCCCAGTCACCTTAGGCATTAGTTAAGACTTAACCCGTCAAATCTGTATAGTCAGCTATAATTCCTTAGTTGGAAGTAGCTGATTATGGGATTTGAGGCTCAACGATGCTTAATGCAGCTATTAATCATTGGTCAACCATTGAAGCGATCGCTAATGTTACATTTGCAGGGCTGGCAAGCGTCCAACCAGTTCTGACTAGCTTATTAGTCTTCGCCATCGGGATTTGCCTCGCCCATATCGCCTTCAAGCTGATTACTAAATTTAGCGCCCAACCAAGCCTTTCGTTAGCTCGAACGGTTCGCCTTGCTGTCATTGCTCTGTTTGCCACAGTCGCACTTCAGCACATCTGGCTTGCTAGCAACATCCTTAACGGTGCATCAGGACAGGCAGAAGTTGTCACTTCCCGCAATTACCGAACCAATGTGTCTTTGGGGGAGACGAATGTTGCAATAGGCGGAGGGGGCTATGTTACGGGTATTTTTCTGCATCCGCTACAGAAGGATCTCGTCTACATCAAAACTGATGTGGGTGGCTTCTATCGTTGGAATTCAGTAAATAAAAGTTGGGTACCGCTAACTGACCACTTTCCACTAGAGAAGAGCAATTACTACGGCGGAGAAGCCCTAGCCCTCGATCCAAAAGATCCAAATATTGTTTATATTGCCGCAGGCAAATACGTCTGGGATGAGCCTGGAACTATCTTTAAGTCTAACGATCGAGGTACAACCTGGAAAAAGCTGGATTTGGACTTGCCAATGGGCGGCAACCAAGATAGGCGGGAGGTAGGAGAGAGACTCGTCATCAATCCGTTTAATTCCAAAATGATTTTATTTGGTTCGCGGCGCGATGGGCTTTGGAAATCTTCAGATGCTGGCGCGAACTGGACTAAAGTGACTTCTTTTCCCGGAAAGCCGGAAAAAGATATCGGCATCACAGCAATTGTCTTTGACAAAGATAAGCCTGGCTTAGTCTATGCCAATGCCTATGGTGATGGAATTTATAAATCTACTAACACAGGCATTACCTGGAGCAAGATTGACGGAAGCCCAAAAAAAGCGATGCGGCTAGTGACAAGTCGCAATAACACTCTCTACACAACAATTAATGGAAGTCCTGGAGTTAGAAAGTATACAGATGGAGATTGGAAAAACATTACTCCACAAGGCTCCAAAGAGGATTTTAATGGGTTGAGCATTAACCCTGCTAATCCTAAAGATATTCTTGTTGCTACAAAAGAGAGAAAAAATACTAAAATTTACCGCTCATTCGATAGCGGAACTACATGGAAAGAGCAGAAGCGATCGCTTAACAATACCGTTCCTTGGTGGTCTAGCTATATGCTCTCCAATCCTTCTGTCTCTGCGATTGAGTTTGACCCCCACGTTTCTGGAAGAGTTTGGTTTACTGATTGGTACGGAATATGGCGGACAGACAATATTAACAAACAACCCTCTGCCTGGACGAACTATCAAAAAGGACACGAAGAGCTTGTCACCTTCACCTTAACTGCGCCTCCGAGTGGCGCGTTGTTGTTGAGTGGGGTGGCAGATGTAGACGGGTTTTACCACAACAAGGGATTAGACAATTATCCATCTAAAACCTTTAGTGCTAGTGGCCCTTCGTTCCAGGATACCTACAGCATTGCCTACTATGAAAAAGCTCCCCTGCAAATGGTGCGCGTTGGCGGTAATCGCTGGAACAATACTTATTCGGGAGCAACTTCGACAGACGGCGGCTTAACTTGGAAAGAATTTGCTTCATTTCCAAAAGACACGATGCCGATGCGTATAGCGATGTCAGCAACTAATCCAAAGTTATTTGTTGTCACTGTTAGTGGAGATAAAGCTCTCCGCACAGATGATGGAGGCGCTTCGTGGAAAGAAGTTACTGGCTTACCCAAGGGTTCCAAGGGACCTTGGAATTGGTCTTTGCCGCTGGCAGCAGACAAAGTGGATGGTAACACGTTTTATTACTATAAGAATGGCAAATTCTATCAAAGTACCGATGGAGGTTTGTCTTTTAAAGTCGTGAATTCATCACTTCCCGATGAAAGTTGGCACTCACTAAGAACCGTATCTGGAGTTAAAGGTGAAATTTGGCTGAGTCTCGATAAGAAACAACTTTACCATTCGACAGACGGTGGCAAGACCTTCTCTAAGATGAATGCAGTTAAGAGATCCTATTTGTTTTCTTTAGGAAAACCACAGCAGGGAAGCACGATTCCAGCACTGTATGTGTACGGAGAAATTAATAATATGGGCAAAGGAATCTTCCGTTCTCTCGACAGAGGGAAGACATGGAAAAGGATTGGTAATCCGAAAAATCCGATTGGCAATAGCCCGAATGTGATGGAAGCAAGCTTGCAGAAGTTCGGTTTAGTTTTTATTGGTACAAATGGCAGAGGAATTTATTATGGCAATTAGTAATCCAGTAGGAACATCCTCCTAAGGCGGCAAGCAAATACATCTGGTGACGCAGTTGTAGCGAAGGGGTTCGGTATGCGATAGACCCTTACAATCTATTTAGAACCCCAGCCTTGCCCGTTTATCGGAAAGAAAGAGCTTGAGAAAAGGTGGGAGAAATTTCTCAAGTAGTCTAATTCAAATAGTCTAATCGCCTGCCAAGATATGTCATCACAAAAATAGACGTTCCGTGGAACATCCATCATGCAACCATAAATTTTAACAGAAATCCTATAGCTGCTAAGGCTACTTACCCTACGACAAGCAAGCTACAGAATTATAACATTAGGTACTTTACAAACGTCCCTTCAAATAAGAATTTTTTTATTCCCACTTAACTCGTTCTAATTTTACGGATTTCTTCTCTGCCTGAAAAGGCTTTTTATAAAGGTTAAGCTTTTGTTTCAAAATTAACCAGAAGAAAGGCATATCGTCTATTAAATATCTTTTCCATAACCTTTGTGGCTCGGATAAGAGTCTATGTAACCACTCTATTCCTGCGTCGCTCATCCACTGTGGAGACCTTGGTTTATGTCCTGCTTCAAAGTCAAGAGATGCGCCAACAGACAAGAATACTTTGATATTGGGTAATTTATTTTTATACTTCAATATCCACTTTTCTTGTTTAGGGGCACCGACGCCAATGGCTAAGACTGTAGCGCCTGACTTATTAATCCTGTCAATAATTTCTAGGCATTCTTTTTCGCTCTTTTCAAATCCGAAAGACGGCGAATGAGAAGCAACTATAATATTTCTGCCTACTTGGTTATTGATTCGCTCTTGAGCTTTACGAGCCACTCCTTCAGCGGCACCCAGCAAGAAAATCTTAACGCTTTCATTGTCCTTGTGGTGCATATAGAAAGCGGGAAATAAATCTGAACCCGACAGTTTTTCTTTAATCGGCGTTCCTAAAAATTTAGAAGCGTACAATACTATCTGACTGTCACACACTTTATAAGTAGCGATATTGTAAGCTTTGTAGAAATCTCCATCGGTTTGCAGCTTCATCAGGTGGTCTACGTTTGGCGTAAATACGATACCACCTTCCCGATCGAGTTTGGTTAATAGCTCTGCTCTTGACAAGTTGTCAATGGATACATTAAGTACATTAACTTTTTTCATTGACTCCTCTCACTTTAGCAATCTACTCGTGTGGGGACAGCACACTAATAACAACACAATAGTGAGAGTCAAGCTTGCACTACCTCTACCATGAGAGAGGACAAATCTTTATCAACGTTTATTCCCTAGGATAGATTGGAAAATTGAGTGAACAAGATTCGCTATTAGAGTGAGGGTTTTTCTGAGCGAAAGAAAAAAGGTTGCGATCGCGCCACAACCAGCCGCAACCTTGGCTGAAAGGCTTGCCCTGTTTACCTCCGGCGCGCTAAACAAGGGAATTCGGCGCTCACTTCCCATCGTTCCCCTGTATGAATCAGTAGGGTTAGCTGAGCAGCAGTGAACTCAAACTCTAACGATCGGCCCTGAAATTCAGCCCATGCTGCATGAAAGTTTTGCCGTGTCAAGTCTCTAAAGGCAACAGTCATGTGAGGAGCAAAGGGACGCTGCTTGGAAACCGCATCGACAATTCCCAAGTTTGTCTCCATATCGGTCATTAAATCGGCTTGTAACGCTAGCAGTTCCGGCGTCTTAAGAACATTGATGTAAATAACACGGGGTGGAAAAGCTCCAAACCCTTTCAGGGTAATGAAGACAGGTGAACGATGGGAAGCAAACGTTCTCAAGCATTCTTCCAGCACTGGCACTGCCTCTACCTGCCATTCAAACGGCGGTTGCAGCGTGATATGCGGGGGAGATTTCTGGGCACCTTTGCTAGCATAGGTTTGGGCGAAGTGCTGCTGAATCTCTTTGGCGTAGTCTTGAATCTCTTGCGGCGGCAAGAGAGCAATAAAGAAGCGGCGTTTTGTATTGTCCAAGAACTTCCAGCGGTAGTTTACTTGTTAAATAGATATAGCCAGATAAGGGAAGAAAGTGAATGCCCTGGTTTGTAAAGATTGAAGAAGGCATCGTTGATAAACCGATCTTTGATAAATCTGTACCGGCGCACAAAGCTTATGTCCAGGATTTGATTACCAAAGGATATAAGGCGCGTAGCGGCTACTGGCTGGAACGGCGAGGCGGCATGATGCTATTTGAGGCGTCTTCACTGGAGGAGGCGCGCGCAATTGTCTCACTCGATCCGCTGGTGCAAAACGGCTGCGTCAAGTATGAACTTTATGAGTGGCGAGTGGTTGCCGAATAAAAGCGAATCCTTGATTGCCGCCAGAGGTTTCAATTTTCAGTGAATGATGTTATGCTTTAGATGATCTGGACCCATGCGATCGCAACGCCTAAACCTTGTCAGAACCGGAAGGTAGCAGCAACACGGGATGCTTGTGATAGGCGTGGTATCCGGATCACCCGAATCGCCGCCTCGCCCTCGTTTGCCTTGTAATTGGTGGGCAGTTTCTCGATTTCACGCTTATGCTGGAATCAGTAGATACTTGCAGATTAAAGGAGCGACTTATTGCGATGGCTGGTTTTGGAGATATTGTTCAAAAAGCGTTTTACTTAGGGGTTGGCTTAGCTGCCTCTGCGGGTGAGAGAGCTGGGGGAAAGTTAACTGAGTTGCGATCGCAAGCTCAAAAGCTAGCCGATGAAATGGTAGCAAAAGGCGAGATGACAACAGACGAAGCTCGCCGGTTTGTCGATGATATGATGAAACAAGCCCAGCAGGCACCCGTTGAGCCATCTACTAGCAGCACCCAACCCGGTGAGCCGCGGCGGATTGAAATTCTCTCAGAAGATGAAGAGCCAAAGTCGGCAGCAGCTCCAAATGCGGCTCCAAATAATGATGTGGACGCGATGCGCCAACAGGTGCAAGCACTACAGGACGAACTGCGTCGGCTAAAGCGCGATTAGCTTTGCAGTAATGAACGATGAACTGCGAACAGCCGAATCGTTAGCTGCATAGGCAAGAGCGAGTCGCTGCGAAGAGCATCACACGCCTTGCGATCGCGCAAGGCAACGGGTGCTAATCTATAGCATTGCGATCGCATCATGGATTCGCACTATTTAGAATAGAATTGCAGATTAATTGGCGTCATCGCGTCGCCGGTAAAAACTAAGCCTTTTGTGCTGAGTATCCAAAATGGAAGAGTGGCAAAAAGATTTTTTCGAGATGATGGAAGCAGTCGCTGATGAAGTAGAGCAATTCTTCGTTGGCATCACAGAAGTAGTAGACGCTGTTGCCGAAAGCGTGCAAACTACAATTGCAACCGATCTCAATCAGTGTTTGCAGGAATTATTTGAACCGATCGCTGAAATTTATTTAGAATTTGAAGAAATTGTGGGTGAAGGTGAGCAGCCTTTTTCCTATATGGTGGATACTGTTGAACCCACCCCACAAAAAAATCCTGCATGTATGGGTTGTCACCATTACCACGGACAAGCTTATGGTGGAAACCTGTTAGTCTGCGCCATGCATCCCTATGGCTGGGATGATAAAAATTGTCCGGATTGGGAGGGTAGTACAGATCCGTTCAATTCTAGAGATATTTTCTGAACAAAGCAGGTGAAGAAGGCTGAAAAAGCTTGACCTGCATTCATATTCAAGGGTTATTAGTCCTTTATTTGTTATAAATGACTAATAACTAACGACCCACGTTTGCTACCACTACTGATGAGTCAGTCGCCAACACAACAACAATTATCATCTGAAACGCCGCTTTCGGA
This sequence comes from Trichocoleus sp. DQ-A2, assembly GCF_039961915.1. Lineage (NCBI taxonomy): Bacteria > Bacillati > Cyanobacteriota > Cyanophyceae > Leptolyngbyales > Trichocoleusaceae > Trichocoleus > Trichocoleus sp. DQ-A2. Next base: position 50,963 of record NZ_JAMPKD010000009.1, on the reverse strand, counting down.
AATGAAATACGGTGAGCGAAATATTTCTGAAGGACAATTAATTACCTTCCCCAATCCGCGAGTCGGACGCCACTACGACATTCACATTACTCTACCAGAGTTTACCTGTAAGTGTCCGTTTTCTGGCTATCCTGACTTTGCGACCATCCATATTACCTATGTTCCCGACCAAAGGGTGGTGGAACTGAAGGCGATCAAGCTTTATATCAATAGTTACCGCGATCGCTACATCTCCCACGAAGAATCCATCAATCAAATTTTGGATGACTTTGTGGCAGCTTGCGATCCTTTAGAAGCCACTATCAAAGGGGATTTCGCGCCCCGCGGTAATGTTCACACAGTCATTGAAGTGCGTCATCAAAAGTCCTCTGACGCCTAGATAGCAGCAAAAAAATTCACTTGCATCTGGCTACTTCCACCTGGTTTAAAAATTATCTTTTTCAGAAAGCCCGTCCAACGGGCTTTCTGCTTTGTGTCATCAAAAGTCTATCTTATCGGCTCAAAAAATAGACACAATATCAGTCTCAGGGTGAATGATAACTTCCATTGGCACGCCTAACATTTCGCAAAGCTTCCCGGCTTTTTAGATTACGAAATGGAGGTTTCATGGCAGTTGCACAAAGCCTTAACCATGTTAAGAATAGGTTAACTCAAACAAAGCTACTTCCTCCAAGCTGGTTACAATTTTTTATCATTGTCGTGCTGGTACTGGGAGTATTTTTTCGATTCGTCAACCTGGATCGCAAAGTTTACTGGGGCGATGAGACTTTCACTTCATTACGGATTGCGGGTTACAGCAAGGCAGAATTCGCCCAAGAAGTCTTTGATGGACAGGTGATGGGGGTCGAAGAATTACAGAAGTTTCAACAACCCAATTCGGAAAAAGGTGCAAGCGGAACCATCAACTCGATAGTGGTCGATACTCCCCAGCATCCGCCCCTCTATTTTTTAATGGCAAGATATTGGGTGCAATGGTTTGGTTATTCGCCAGGGATAATCAGAAGCTTGTCTGCATTAATTAGCTTGCTAGCTTTTCCTTGCATCTATTGGCTATGCCAAGAATTATTTGGATCTTCCTTAGCAGGATGGATAGCGATCGCACTCATCGCCGTCTCCCCGTTTCAAGTTCTCTACGCCCAGGAAGCACGACCTTATAGTTTGTGGATTGTGGCGATCTTACTATCGAGTGCGGCACTGCTGCGAGCGATGCGGCTGGGAAATAGAGACACCAAAACCCTTATTTCTACTTGGGGAGTGTATGCAGCAACGCTAACGCTGGGGATGTATACGCAGTTATTTTTTGCGCTGGTTGCGATTGGACATGGAATTTATCTATTGACAATCGAGAAATTCCGATTCACTAAAACAGTCTTTGCCTATTTGCTGGCATCTTTGGCTGGTTTGCTCACATTTGTGCCTTGGCTTCTAATTCTAATTGCTAATTCATCTACCGTTGAAAAGACAACAGATTGGTCTCGCCAGAAAGAAAGCCTGTTTTCTTGGGTGAAAGCTTGGACTCGCAATATCACTCGGACATTTCTTGATACAGATCCAGCAGGAGGAGTGATTGAGTTTGGATTTAACAATCAATGGACAGAATTTATCCGACTGACACTGGTAGGAATGATTTTATTCCTGTCAGGATATGCAATTTATTTTCTGTGTCGTAACACTAGCAAGCAAGTTTGGTTATTTGTTTTAACTTTGCTTGGAGTAACTGCCCTTCCCTTTATTTCCAGAGATCTAATCTCCGGAGGAGGATTGTCAGGTTCAACTCGACATCTAGTTGCTGTTTATTTGGGGATTCAGCTAGCAATTGCTTACTTACTGGCTACTAAAATTAGTTTGCCTTCGAGAAGTGCAAAGGTACAAAAACTATGGCAATTTGTGCTTGTTGCAGTAGTTTCGAGTGGTGTTATATCCTGTGCCATCAGTTCTCAACAAGAAATCTGGTGGAATAAAGCTCTCTCTCAAACTGAATACAATCCAAAAGTAGCCCAAATCATCAACAAAACAGCTCATCCGCTTTTGATCAGCAATGAGAAACTAAACTTTTTTCTTCCTTTAACCTATGCACTGGAACCGAAAGTGCGGCTTCAATTAGTCGTTAAACCAAATGTGCCTCAGATTCCAGATGGGTTCAGTGATGTGTTTTTATACAGGAGTTCCAAGGAATTAAGAAAGGCACTACAAAAGCAGAACTACAAAATAGAGCCTGCATACCCAACGGGTCAAGTTTGGCTTTGGAAACTAGAAAAAAAGGTGTGAGTGGAAGACGTTATTTGTTGGTAGAGGCGCGATGAATCGCCCCTCTACCAACCCACATCAAAAATGGTTTAGGACTGGGTCGCGATCGCTTCTATCTCAACAACTGGCACTTCCTCCTGAGACGGATGACTGACTCGATCCAAAATTTCCAACAGTTCCCGTTCAAAAGCAACCTGTGCGCGGTTAGTTCTGCCGCCGACATAGAAGCGAATCTCCTTCTGAGACGCTGCACTAACCCCTTCTTGTAGCGCCCAAATTTGCGAATGAGAAAAATAACTCATAACCACACCCAGCATCAGCAAACCAAAGCCAGCATAAACAAACGGGATACCCGGATCGGCTTTTATTTGCAAGCCAGTGCTGCCGATTACTTCATCAATGCTCAGCCTGACTCCATTCACAGGTACCGACATCCCGGCGCGAATAGTATTGATTAGCTGACCCTTTGGGTTATAAAGCATCAGTGTTCCCTGCAAATCCTTCGCAATTAAGGCAACGCCCTCACTCAAATCCGGTTTAGTGGGAATCCAAGTTCCCCAGATTCGACCCTTGCTGACAGTATTTAATGACGCCATCGGCAACTGTAAAACTGGGCTATTATTCAGCCGCACCTGGATACCTGCAATTCCCCAATCTGTTTGATAAAGCGTCACACCTCGATAACGCAGCGGCTGATTGACGTGAATCGTTTGACGATCAACTTCTTGTCCTTGTTTATCCAAAACCGACAAATCGGAATAAAACTGGTCGATTCTGCCTTCAGGTGTATAGTCGATCCAAAAGCGATTTACCCGCACCGACCAATCTTTGGGAACTTGTGGCAGCGCCCAAGAACCCGCTTCGATGATGTTTTTTATCTGAAACGTATCGCCGCTGGCAACCATTTCCTGGGCGACAAAACCCGTGATACTCCCCCAAATTGCACCCCCCAGAATAATTAACATACTGGCATGAACAACAATCGGACCAATCCGCCCCACCAGACCTTTTCGGGCGTAAAGTTTATCTTCTTCTTGAAAAACTTTATAGCGCCGCTGCTGCAACAACTCGGTCAGTTTGTTTAGCGAACCTGTTTCGAGTTCCGCACTCAGGGCGAGTTTCTGAAATTGGCGGGGTTGGTCGTAAAACTTCCAGTGCTGTGCTGCTTTTAAAGCTGGAAACTGCCGGGTGAAGGTACAGGCAGTTAAGCTACTGCCAAACAAAATTAGGAGTGATAAAAACCACCAGGTGCGATAAACACGATCCAATCCGACTACCTGGATTACCTTCCAAGTCAGGAAACCAAACAAAGCGGGATGCTCTGGATAGTTTGCTTGGTAAAAAGCGGGCGACTGACCCTGCTCAATCACCGTGCCAGAGATGCTGAAAAGTGCGATCGCTAATAGCAACGCGATCGCTAACCGCAAATCTGCCAGCAATGGCAACAATTCCTGCCGCCAAAACCGATAGGAAGTTGACCCCAAGTTTGAGAAAAAAGAATTTTTTGCAGTCATTTTTTGATAATTGATAATTGGTATTGGTAATAGCGAATTCTTTTGATTACCATTAGCCAATCGGAATCCGAGACAGCAGCGAAAATACCCCAAAGCCAACTAAAAGCACACCGCTAACGGGTGTAATCCAACTCGACCACTGGCGCAACTCCAGCAACTTCTTAATAGAGGCTGTAAAAGTTCCTGCCAAAATCAACGGTGCCACATAACCTGCTGTGTAGGATAGCAGCAAGACTGCACCTAATACCATGTCTTGCGTCGTGGCAACCCAACCCAGTAACGTTCCCAACACGGGAGTACTGCACGGGGACGCAACCACCCCAAAAGTTAGACCAATCAGATAGGAACGCACTCCCGCTGGTAATTCTTTAGAAATCCACTCCATCCCACCCCAAGCAGGCAACGGAAGGGGCAAAGCTTCTAGTAAATTTAGCCCCATTGCGATCGCAAGAATGCTCACAAGGATCGGCAAACCAAATCCCACTTGACCGTAGACGTTCCCCAGCAACGCCGCTAAGATACCAAGCCCTGCCAGCGTTGTTGCCAATCCCAAGGAAAACCAGGTAGCTTGGGCAGCTGCTTGGAGGCGGCTTTTGGTTTCATAGCCCCCGATGTAGCCAAGGGTGATGGGCAACATGGAAAGCATACAGGGGGTCAAACTGGTGAGCAATCCGGCTGCAAAGATAATGCCAATACTGATAACGCTGAGATGTTGCAGCTGGATAAAAACGAGACGGTTGGCAAATTCACTGAGTTCGTAAAGCTGGGTTTGCAGACTTTCAATCATGAGGAGGCTAGTTCGCGGAATGCTGATTCTGCTTGAATTTTAGCTTACTTGGAAGGGTAGAACCGGCGCGAAGGAAAGCGTCCGCATTGTTTGCTTGACAATAACACCCATCAATGTTTTTTATCAACGCAGGTTTCTCAAGAAATTTTTAACGCCGTTTCTATTAATTGCCCCATTAAGCTTGCAGCGAGTCTTTTATTCAAATGTTCTTAATTCAGTCGGCGGATGCATTAAATTGAATATTTTTTTAGTTGGATTAACGCAGGAAACCCAACACCTGTGAGGGTTACGCTATCGACAACCCATCCTACAAATCATTAATCCAGCCTACTGATTGTCAAGCCTGAAAAAGAAAACTTTTACTTTTTTCATAAAGGAATAATATATTTTTTTTATTTCTTAACATTAAAGAACATTCAATATTAGAGTTTTTTTCCAAATTTAGGGAATCCTAAATACGGACACTAGGAGCCTATATTATTCCTCCTTTCCTTAGCAGAGGGATGACTTCGCCAACGAACTGCGAGCATCATTGACTATTTAATTGGAAACTCCAAGAAGGTCGAGGAGAGTGCTATGTCCGTGTTGAATGTTGAATTTGAGCCGCTTAACTTAATTTCGATATATCTAAAACCAAAAGGTATAGAAGGAGGAATAGATGGTTACAAGTTATAGACGCAGTAAAACCAGTACCGGCAAATTGCAGAATCAAGAATCCTTGAAACTGCGTCAGCAAATTGCCGAGCTAGAGCAGACACTAGCCGATTGCAAGGAGGTCGAGAAAGAACTGCGTCAACGGGCGGAGATGTATGCACAAGTCTTAGATGCCATCCCAAATTTAGTAAAGTGCCAAAACTCCCAATCGCGCCTAGTTTATGCCAACAAAGCATTTTGCGACTTTTACGGCATGACACTGGAACAGCTTTGCGATCGCGATCCGACAGATATTCCTCTAAATAACCGGGATGCTACCCAACAGTCTGTCGTGGATGACGCCTATGTCGTGAATACCGGGCAGACGCTCCACATCTCTCAAGAACCTGTAACTCGTTACGATGGGCAAGTCTATTTATTTGACATCGTTAAAGTCCCTATTTTTAATGCTGAAGGCGAAGCTGTCAAAGTTGTGGAGTCCAGTCACGTAGCTTTAGGTGGCAACCTCTCCGACTCAGCCTTAATAGAAGTCAATTCAGCAGATATCCAGGGAGAACAGCGAGATAAATTAACCAACTCTCTCACTTATTTAAATAGCCAAATTATCGAGCGCAGGCAAGCAGAACAAGCCTTACAGGATCTGATCGCCGGAACCGCCTCAGTTACGGGCAAAGATTTCTACCCGATGTTTGCACAGCATCTAGCCGCAGCGCTTGGAGTTCGCTACGTTATCGTGGCAGAAGCATCCGCCTGGGAGGACGATACACCTGTCCGAGCCAAAGTGCTTTCCTTTTGGAATTCAGACAAATTGGGTGACAACTTTGAGTACGACTTAGTCCATACTCCTTGCGAAAGCATCTTTACACAAGAGACTCTGGTTGAAAACAACGGCATCAGTTGCTATCCCCAAAACGTCCAGTCATTCTTCCCCAAAGGCGAAGCTTTAGCGGCTTTGGGAGGAGAGTGTTTCCTGGGAGTTGCCCTTTTAGATTCAACATCCAGTAAGCCAATTGGTCATATTTGCTTTATCGATGATAAGCCCCTCGTGCAGGAGCAACGGGCAAAATCAATTATGAGCCTCTTTGCAGCACGAGTTAGCGCCGAACTGGAGCGCCAGCGGGCTGAGGAAGCGCTAGAGCGATCGCAAATACAACTGAAACTTTCCCACGAGCAATTAGAAAACTACAACCGGATGCTGGAAGCGAAAGTTCAAAAGCGAACGCTAAAGCTGCAACAAGAAATACGCGATCGCCGAAAAGCCGAACAATCCGCTCAATCCGCCAACCGCGCCAAAAGCGAATTTCTCGCTAACATGAGCCACGAACTGAGAACCCCTCTCAACGGCATCCTCGGCTATGCCCAAATCTTCAAACGAGACAAAACCTTAAATGAGTCGCAAAAAGATGGTTTAGGCATCATTCACCAGTGCGGCGAACATCTATTAACCCTGATCAATGACATCTTAGACCTCTCCAAAATAGAAGCTCGGAAAATGGAACTCCATCGGAGTAACTTTCATTTTCCCCAATTCCTTGAAGGCATCGTCGAACTGTGCCGTATTCGTGCCCAACAAAAAGACATCTACTTAACCTACCAACCGATCGCCCCGCTTCCAATGGCAGTCCAGGGCGATGAAAAACGGTTGCGGCAAGTCTTAATCAACTTACTTAGCAACGCGATAAAATTTACAACTACCGGCGGCGTCACCTTCCAAGTCAGCTATCAAGACGGAACATTTCGGTTTCAAGTAGAAGACACTGGCGTCGGTATGGCACCAGAGCAATTAGAAGAAATCTTCTTACCCTTCCACCAAGTCGGAGAGCGCGATCGCAAAAGCGAAGGCACCGGCTTAGGCTTGGCAATCAGCCGTCAATTAGTGCAAATGATGGGCAGCGAAATCAAAGTTAACAGCATCTTAGGTAAAGGTAGCGTTTTCTACTTTGATTTAGATTTACCCTTAGTTGACCAGTGGGCAGATGTCACCCAAATAGATGAACGCCCCATTATTGGTTACTTGGGCGACAAGCGCAAAATCCTCATCGCCGACGATCAATGGGAAAATCGCTCAATTCTAGTAAAAATGTTAGAGCCATTAGGGTTTGAAATTATGGAAGCCACTGATGGTTTTGACTGTATAACCAAAGCACAGGAGTGGCAACCCCATGTAATTTTGATGGACTTAATGATGCCCGCCCTCAATGGCTTAGAAGCCACTCGTCGAATCAGAAAGTCACCCGACTTAAAGGTCGTTGTGATTGCGACTTCAGCCAGCGTTTTTGATTGCGATCAACAACAGAGCTTTCAAGCCGGTTGTAACGATTTCCTGCCCAAACCCATCCAAAACCAGGAACTTTTAGAAAAGTTACGCGGTTATTTGGGGCTGTCATGGATTTATGAAGAAATTAAAAATGAAGAATTCCGCGAGCCTTCCGCAAAAGCGATGGTGCCTCCGCCTGTAGAAGAAATCGCGGCACTCTTCGATTTCGCAATGATGGGCGACCTCAGAGGGATTGCCAAGCGAGCCGCTCAACTGGAACAGATGAATCAGGACTGGATACCCTTTACCAACCATTTACGTCAATTAGCCAAGGGCTTTGAAGAAAAACAAATCTTGGATTTTATCAAACAATATAGAGAAAATAAATGAGCGAAGAAATTCCCCACAAAGGCATAATCTTAATCGTTGATGATACTCCCATAAACTTAGGGGTTTTGTTCGACTTTTTGGCGGATTCCGGCTTCAAGATTTTGGTAGCCCGGGATGGCGAAAGTGCGATTCAAAAGGGGGAATATGCCCTGCCGGACCTTATCTTATTAGATGTACTGATGCCGGGGATGGATGGGTTTGAAACTTGCCGTCAACTGAAAGCCAATCAAGTAACGAAAGATATCCCTGTAATTTTTATGACGGCGCTTTCCGAGACGGTAGATAAGGTTAGAGGTTTAAGCCTGGGAGCCGTCGATTATATTACTAAACCACTTCAGCATGAAGAAGTTTTAGCTCGCATTACTGTCCAACTGAGTATCCAGAGTTTAACAAAGAAACTGAAAGAACAAAATGTGCTTTTGGAACAAGAAATTCAAGAACGTACAAGGGTAGAAAAAGCACTCTTACAGCTCAAAGAAGAACTAGAAGAACGGGTAGAGGAAAGAACCCTTGAACTTTCCCACTCTAATGCTCTGCTGAAACAAGAGATTCAAGAGCGGATTTCTACAGAAGCAGTATTACAACAATCAGAGGCACGCTATCGAGAACAAGCGCATCAGCTAGAACTCGCCTTTCGCCAACTCCAACAGACTCAAGGTCAACTGATCCAAAGCGAACAACTGGCTAGTTTAGGACAGTTAGTCGCCGGTGTTGCTCATGAAATGAATAACCCGGTCAACTTTATCTACGGCAATATTACTCACGCAGAGCGCTATACCCAAGACCTGCTGTACCTGCTGAATCTTTATACCAAGGAATTAACCAATCCGGGGCCAACTATCCTGGAGGAGGCTCAGGCAATTGACCTGGATTTTCTGGTTGAAGACCTGCCAAAACTACTGGGTTCGATGAAGATTGGCGCTGAGCGCATCCGCGAGATTGTCCAGTCATTGCGGAATTTCTCTCGCGTGGATGAGGCTCAGATGAAGCCAGTGAACATTCACGATGGGCTAGACAGCACTCTGCTAATTTTGAACAACCGGCTGAAATCCAAGGCTGACTATCCGGGCATTCAGATTGTTAAAGAGTATGGCAAGCTGCCTCCTGTAGAGTGTTATGCAGGTCAAATGAACCAGGCATTCATCAATGTGCTGTCGAGTGTGATTGATGCTTTGGAGGAGTATGACCATAAGCGATCGCCTGAAGAAATACACTTCTCCCGCAGTACCATTCGGATTTGTACCGAAGTAACTGACCGTGGCTTTGTGACGATTCAGATTATAGATAATGGCCCTGGTATAGCGGAGGAAGTCCGCCCTCACCTGTTTGACCCCTTCTTTACGCCGAAAACGAATGGCAAAAGCACGAAGGTTGGGTTGTCCCTTACCTATCAAATCGTCGTAAACCAACATGGTGGACAGATGCAGTGTATTTCAGCGCCCGGACAGGGTACGAAATTCATCATAGCGATTCCGATTCGACAGAATCTTCAGAAAACGCCTTCGTTCGAGTCAATGTAATGTCAACGTCATCAGGGAAAAGCATTTAACTGGCACAGTCATTTTGGTAGTGGGTAATGGAAATTACCCTCACCTAAAACTTCTCTTTCAATTTGTGCAATTTAGATGTTAGATGTGTGACAGACAGCTTATTGCTCTCGGCGTCGCCGCCTAGCCGCAGACCGACGTCCTTGCAGAGACACAATTTCTGCTTCGCTACTTTCCCGCGCCACGCGAATCAGCAGCCCAGCGGCAATCAAACTCGCAATCATTGAATTGCCACCATAACTAAACAGCGGCAAGGGCAAACCCGTAGTAGGTAGGACACCAGTCGCAACGCCAATATTTAGTAGTGACTGCCCCACCATCAAAATCATGGCTCCAATCGCCACCAGCCGGTGAATGGGATTTTGCGCCTTTATCGCCACAATTAGCGCCAGCGCCGCATAAGCCATCAGCAGCAACAGCAGCAGCAAACTGCCTGCAAAGCCAAATTCTTCTGCGTACACCGCAAAGATAAAGTCGGTATACTGAATCGGCAAATAAAACAGCTTCTGTTGCGATAGCCCAAAACCAGACCCCCAGGTGCCGCCAGAACCAACGGCCAGTAAACTTTGAATCAGCTGGTATCCGTCTTGCATGGGGTCAGCCCAAGGATTCAAAAAAGACATTATCCGACGACGCTGATATTCTTTCACGCTGATACTGATTGTCGCCAAGAGCACCCCGCCCAGCGCTGTTCCTCCCAAGTAGGAATAAGGCAACCCAGCAGCAAGTGCAATTAGCCACAAAGTCATCCCGCAAAGTGCGGTTGTACTTAAGTTGGGCTGTAGCAAAATTCCCAAAAGCACGCAGCAAAAAATAAACAGCCAGGTCAAGCGGACTTTCCACGTTAGTCTGTCCCAATGCCCAAAAATCCGAGCGCCTTGTAACACCAGGAACGGCTTGATCAACTCAGAGGGTTGCAGCGGAAATGGCCCCAAAGCTATCCAACGGGTTGCGCCATTGGTGGTGGTTCCCACTCCTGGAATCAGGGTGATGAAAATCACTCCCAACAGGAGTATGACAAACCAATCAGCGATTTCTAGAACAGAACGTAGGGGGAAGTTCACCACCAGGTTAAATGCTACTAGCCCCAGGATGACTGAGATGATTTGGCGCTTGAAGTAGTACATCCCATCTCCAAACTCAGCATCTGCGCTGGGATAGGACGCCGAAAATAGCACGACTAACCCGATAAATAGCCAGAGGAAGGTGAGCCACCGCAACAATCTGGCATCTATTGCCCAATCCTGGGTAGAGGAATTAAAAACAGGAATTAGCTGGCGTAAATTCACAGCGACTTGGCGTATAGGTAACATTCAGCGGCAGGGAATCACAAAGCGATCGCTTTGGCAGATGCACGGAGTGCTGCTCGCTCCCCAACATTAGCAGCGGTACCGACCAAAATGATAAGGCGCTTTGCCCGATATCGGTTCATCCGCTCCCGATTTTCTTTGCTTTTCTATAAATCTTTCTGACATCTAAGGGCATCAGGCGATCGCTTTCTAAATCAAAAATTTATTAATCTACCCTCTAAATTAAAGCTTTCAAGAAGATTGCTTCACTGACGATCTTTGTATTGAACTTAACCGTATGATTACCGAATCAAAATTCTAAATTTCAGTGGTTTAAGTAAAAACGCGACCTTATTACTTCGTAATATCTATCGCCCCTATTACGTATAATCACGCAGACCACTTAGAGTTTGGATTGAACAAGCTGAAAAAGCTCAATTAGGCCCCAAGACTACAGAGACGATTCCCTATTTCCTATAAAGTTGAGCGAGATTACTTAGAAATGCAGGTCAAAACTCATCCTCTCAATGTAACGGTGCTGACTGTCCTGGTGTTGGCAGGATTTATCGGCATCGCCTCCATCCTATTAGCTCTCGTCAGCTCATCTTCACTCTACTCATCTACACATCCAGTGGTGATACCTTGGATAGGCGAGCAGCATCGATGTGAGACAAGCGGTAGAACTTGGAGAGAAGAGAGCGAGGAAGAATGCCTGGATTACGAACACAGCGCTGAGTTCTAAAAGAATTTGGCTTAACAGAAATTCCGGAAAAATCCTTGACAAGAAGTCAATAAATGCTTAACTAGCAAACTTTAGTCGTTCTTTTTAATCTAGTTCTTATACGATTCACAAATTACTAGCAACAAAATCGCTCTAGGCGTCTGCTGAAAAAGGGAGCTTCGGGAATCGAAGTGTAGCCTAATAAAACGAATTGCTATCGAAAGCGGCTATTGAGCCACAAAAAAAGAGGTCCTTAAGACCTCTTTGCATTTGAATCTTATCTAAATGTTGAAAATTCCGTAAACAAGCCTATTTCCGCAAATTAAAGTAGACCAGTATTTACTCCTGGCTTACCAGTAGCCAGCTCAACCTTAACGATTTTTCCACCCATTTTCATAATCCGCTGCTGTTCGCGAAACCAATTTTCGTAGGGAACGAGTTTCGTGAAATAAGTGTTTTGCAATTCCCGCTGAGTCCGGATACGGGTCTGGCTGGGAACACAGGCAGTAATTTTAAACATCCGCATGGTTAATTTCTCCTAGTCAGGTGGTGAGGAAATTTTTGATCTCAATCAATCTTTGGATTGGCGTATCTAATTAAGACACCGAAGGCTGGGAGTCAAGAGTCAATACTAGACCGCTAAAACTTATCAACTTAATTCGACAAGCCTTTGACGAGCTAGCATTCACTCCAGACTTCCCAGACTTCACCAGACAAAACGCAGTCGCTTAAAACTTAAGCGATGAACGAGCGCTTACGCTTAGCTCAAGCCAGAGCAGATGTAGTCTAAATAAACGCCCATTTCCTTACCAGCATCAGCACCCACCAAGCTGGCGGTAACTTCTTTCATGGCTTGGATAGATTGCACAGTAGCGGAGATGGGAACACCCAAGGAGTTGTAGGTTTCCTTCAGACCGTTCAGCACGCGCTCATCCAAGATGGATGGGTCGCCAGCCAGCATGGCATAGGTGGAATAGCGGAGGTAGTAGTCCAAGTCGCGGATGCAAGCAGCATAGCGACGGGTGGTGTACATGTTGCCACCGGGACGGGTGATGTCAGAGTACAACAGGGACTTAGCAACCGCTTCCTTAACGATGGTGGCAGCATTAGCGCTAATGGTGGTTGCTGCACGAACGCGTAGTTCGCCAGTGTTGAAATAGCCCTTGAGCTTTTCCAAAGCACCAGTATCAAGGTATTTACCTTGAACGTCAGAGGAATTGATAACAGCAGTAATTGCGTCTTGCATTTTTCTTGTTTCCTTATCTTACGTAGTCAGGTTCTAATCCTTAGCAGGGGAAGGGAAACACCCTACTGCATGGCACCAATCACGTAGTCGAAGTAAGCGCCTGCTTCAGAAGCATCTTCGCCAGACATCATGGAGGAAGCAGCATTCTTCATAGCGCGAACGCCTTCAGCAACTGCGTCAACCGGGGTACCCAGAGACTTGTACATTTCACGAACGCCAACCAAACCGATTTCTTCAATCGGGGTGACATCACCAGCAACGACTCCGTAGGTGATCAGGCGTAGGTAGTAGTCCATATCCCGCAGGCAGGTAGCGGTCATTTCTTCACCGTAAGCGTTGCCACCGGGAGAAACAATATCAGGACGCTTTTGGAACAACTGGTCGCCAGCTTGCTTGACGATGCGCTCGCGAGAGTCGGTCAACGTTTGGGCAATCCGGAGGCGACGCTCACCGGAGGTCACAAAGTTCTTGATCCGGTCTAGTTCGCCTGGGCTAAGATAACGAGCCTCGGCATCAGCATTCACGATGGATTTCGTGACGATACTCATTTGTGGATTCCTCCAATCAAAAGAAAAGTTTTACCAGATGGTTTGAAACTGGCATTCGCCAAGGAATGTGGAAGCCTGTCACTGCTACAAGAATACTTGTTCGGTATCTTTAGCATTTTTCAGTGTAACCATCCGTACACACTGCCTGGGACTCAGCTACCTTCCGCAAATAATTTTGCGGCATTCTGTTCACATTCCAGGTCTCTTCTTAACACTTTTTAATATTGCTCCTCATTTTGGGGCTTTGAGGGCGATCGCAGCGGGTCTCGGTGGGGTCAGTTGGTCATCAAAGATCGATCGCTTGCTTGGGAGGGGAGCGATCGCTGTCAGGATTTTTGAATTTTTGTACCCCTGAGCATCAATCACCTTCTCTTCCCCCTTGTCCTCCACATCTTCGCAGCTCCATAAAAATGCGATCGCCCATTCCATGCCCTAATCTGTTCTGCTGATTCAGCTTTAGCAGAAACTTTAAGGGATTCAAGTTGTGGACACTAGATGAGCCACTTTACCACAATGCAGTTGGACAAGGTTTTGCAGTGCGGTTATTGGGGGAATTTGACCCGAAGAATCTATCTCATTGGAGGATGATCGACAAGATAGCGATCGCCTCTTCTGTTGCGCCTGGTCTGTTTCTCTGGTTTCTGGAGCGCTTCTGCGTTTCGATAAACTCCCCGCGTCATCCAGAGAGATCATAGAGCAAAACTTCCGATTCATTAGGAATGGGGAACGGGTCATATTAATCACCCATTCCCCATTCCCGACTCTCGGATTTATCGGCTCAAGCGATTACCGATGTAGGAAGGCGACATATCTGACCAGGATTGTTTCACCAAGTCAGCTGCTGCTTTCACACTGCCCAGATAATTACCCGCTGGCAGGGACGGGAAGCGGTTGTAAGGCACCACATCCTCGCCGAAGTAACGAGCATACTCAGGACTATCCACCATTGCCTCTACAGCCGCCTTCAAGCCGCTATCCGCCAGCAGTTTGTTGTACTGCCGGATTTCACCTTGGGTAGCGGGTGCGCGTCCCAGCAGGTGCCGGAATAGGAACTCAATCACCTTGGTGTTGGGATAGGGGGCATAGAAGCGACGGCGATAGATATCGGAACTCGCCAGACTCTTCACAAACTCGCGCACCGAGATTTCACCGTTGCGGAGTCTGCTATCGAGATCCGAACGGCGCAGTTCCCCAGGAACTTGACCGCTGAAGATATCCATCACCTGACAGTAGATGGCATTAATCACCTGTGCAGATTCACCCTGATTCATCCCTGGATTCATCCGGTAAATTCGAGCAGGCTTACGCCGCGATGTCCCAACTCCAACTTCAACGGATTGCCCGTCACCGTTGGTAAAGGAACGACCCAACTCGATAAACAGCGGCTTACTCATGTCTCGCTGACGAGCTTTTGCAGCGATATCTGCGATCGCTTTACCCATCAGCGGCATCTTCGCCACATCCATGCGCGACTGCACCGGCTTGAAGCTGGGAACTACCAAGTCATCATTCTGCTTGGTCAGTTGGTTATACAGCTTCTCGGTATTCGGGAAGTTTGCCGCTGGCAGGGTCGGGAAGCGGTTGTAAGGCACCGTATCTTCTCCGAACGCCTGGGCATACTCTGGGCTATTCACCATTGCGCCCACAAAGCCCCGAAGCCCTTCAGATGCAAGGATCTGGTTATACTTGCGAATTTCTACTTGGTCTAGGGGTGCCCGTCCCAAGAAGTGCTTCGTACCCAACTCGATCACCTTAGTGTTCGGGTAGGGAGTATAGAACTCTTTGATGTAGAGGTCTGAACCTCCCAACGCCTCAATAAATTCCTTGAGGTTGATTTCACCATTCCGCAGCTTGCTTTCAAAGTCGCTGAATTGGTTCTTCACGATATAGGGTTCAATATCGCGCTCGAAAATTTGCCGGTATGCTGCCCGGATTGTGTTTTGCACCAACGCTTTGTCGTTGGTTTCTGTCAGCTTAAAGACCTTGGTTTGCTCGCGCTTCTTGCTGACACCCTGGTTGATGCGGAATTGAATGTCGGGTTCTGTCCGCAGCTGCGTGACTTGACCGAGTTCCACAAAACGAGGGGTTTCTTGCTTCTCAATTTTCAGAGCTGTGTCGGCAATGCTGCCAATCCGAAGGCTACGCAAGCTGACTCCAGCTGGTGTCAGATAGCGCTCGTAAGGAATCGTATCTTCCCCAAATGACTCGCTGTATTCGGGGCTATCGATAATCGCGTCAACCAGGGCGTAGAAGCCTTTTTTGGCGCAAATATCAAAATACTTGTTAGTTTCCTGACGTCCATAGGTGGGACGACCCAACAGACGGCGGTGGATGTATTCAATCGACTTGGTAACGTACAGCGAAGTCCAGTACAACTTGCGGAACAAGTCAGACTTAGCCAGAGCGCGGATGAACTCTCGCACTGTGGTTTCGCCGTTCTCCAGCTTGATTTCCGCCACCTTGAGGCGTTGACCTTCATAGACATCCCGCCCAAACACTTGTAGGTAGGCTGCCTTGATCACCGCTTGGGTGGAACTTTCGGAGTATTTAACGCTGGAATTCTTCACATACCGTTTGAAGGATGTGCCGCCGTTCCCACCTGGACCGGGGAGTTGATCCAGTTTAAACACTTTCGGACCCAAGGAACCCGGAGCTTTGGGACGAGCTGCTGGGTTGCTCAGTTGGTTGTCAATTCCTGGACCTTGGCGGATCAGGATGCGACGAGTATCTTTACCAAACGGAGCAGGACGGGTGTTGGGATTCTTGGTTTCTTTGGGGAAGATTGCCCCAAACTGAATTTCCAAGGGGTCGTTGCCGGAACCATACGGATGTTGGTCGGGCAGCGGTCGCTCGTAAGCAGCAAATGTGGTGAGGAACTGCGGCACCTTGCGGAAAGGCGCACTGTAGTTCAACAAATCTTGCTGCGGTCCCCAGTTGCGACACTCCTGCGCTTCTTGACCTAAACCCCGGATGTAGGGCACGGTTTCTTCGCCGAAGTAGTCAGAATATTCCTTAGAGTCCACCAGGGCATCAACGAGACCGGGTAGACCTTTGTTGGAAACGATGGAGAAGTATTCTTGTACTTCTTCACGGCTGGATGGCCCGCGACCTAGGAAGTGACGGAATGCCAGTTCCAGAGCGCGACTGTTGATATATGGCTCGTAGAAGTTTTTGCGGTAAAGAGTAGATTTACCCAAGCGGCGGATAAATTCTTTCATTGAGATGTCGCCATTTCTGACCTTGGATTCTAAGTCAGAGATGCCAAGGCTGTAAGCGCGGCTAATGTCACGCTCAAAGACTTGCCGATAGGCGGCTTTGATGATTTCTTGCTTTTCCGAAGATGACAAACCGGGCTTCATGGCGTACTTGGGACGCCGCTCGGCTGAATTAAAGTAAATTTGGGGCAGTTGCAGACCTTGCTGATCGCCAGAAGGACGCTGCCGCACTTTGTCAGAAGGTGTGGGGGCGCGGAATTCGCTAATCAGCACTTCAAAGTACTGGTTAACAATCGTTGTCCCTTCCTCGTCGCGACGGAAATAACCCAAGGCGGCTGCCCGCATTTCCTGCAACGCCACAATTGTCGCTTCGCCGGAGCAAGCATTTTCGATGATTTCCCGCAAACCCCGCGTGTTAACCGCGATGATATTGGGGTCTCCGGCAACAATTGCGTAGGTCAGGTAGCGCAAGAACCAGGATAAGTCCCGCAACGACTTTTGCATATTGCCCGGACCGTAGCGGGCAACGTTGATCGGTCGGAAACCCGCTGGCGTAGGACCGCCGCCGCCTGCGCTGAAGAGCGATCGCAACCCCTGCAAAAAGCCACCGCTGCTTTCCACATAGGTGACATTTCCCAGCGCCATCCCTTGTTTGACATCCGGAACATTCGCCGTCACCAATTCGGGTTCGCGAGGCTTTTCTAAGAAAGCCATCGGGGAACCCCCGACGAAAATGCGGTTGGCAGCACGGGACACAATCAGGTCTGCATTTTGGGTGAGCGTTTGAGCAATCTCAAGACGCTTGCTGCCGGAACTGAAATAGCTCTTCAGTTCATCCAGCTCACCTCTCCCTAAGAAGCGGTCTTGTTGTTCCGCTTGCGAAATAGTTGCAACTGGTACTGTTTGATATAGTTGCGGACGCGCAACTGAGCTTCCACCACTTGCCTTAACACTCATTGGATCTCAAAAGCTCCCTATCTAAATCGTCACTGCGTTAAACATGACCAGAGTGCCACTGATGAATGATGAATTGTGAAGGTTGAGGGATTAAAGTTAACCAACCGCCACGGGAGCGACTGACCCGGAGAAAGTGGCTTTTTCCCTACGGCTTATGGCTTATCAACTTCATTCTTGCGCCTTCAACATCTCAGCGTTCATCTTTGAGCCTTTATCCTTTAACTGCCTGGGGTTAATCAGCTCAGTTTTTAGATTAAAACTTTTCGGGCTTCTCAGACTGGTTTGTTAAAAAGTATGTAGAACCCTATCTAGGTGTTCACAAGGTCATAATACTAAATGGCGGCAGATTCCCTGAGAAGAGCGATAAGTTTTGTTACTTAAGACGCCGTCTAGCTACAGATGACCTGCCCGGACATCTCTAACTTTACCCTTTAACGTGATATGGAAATCAGGCAGGATATCAGTTCCGCCGTCCAACGACTTTACGATACTTACCCTTTTCCACCAGAACCTCTGCTGGACAGTCCGCCTCCCGGCTACAACTGGCGCTGGAATTGGCTAGCCGCTTATCACTTTTGCACCAATCAAACACCCCAAAAGCAGAATGTCCGCATTTTAGATGCCGGATGTGGCACGGGTGTAGGAACAGAGTACCTGGTTCACCTCAATCCGGCTGCTCAAGTGGTGGGAATTGATTTGAGTTCGGGCGCTTTGGAAGTGGCACGAGAGCGTTGTCGCCGTTCTGGGGCAAATCGCGTCGAGTTTCATCACAAGAGCTTGTATGACGCGCAGGAACTACCGGGTGAGTTTGATTTAATCAACTGTGTTGGGGTTTTGCATCATTTGCCCGATCCGATTCGGGGAATTCAATCCTTGGCGGCGAAGTTAGCGCCGGGAGGCTTGATGCATATTTTCGTTTATGCTGAGCTGGGGCGCTGGGAAATCCAGCTGATGCAAAAAGCGATCGCACTGCTTCAAGGCGAACGGCGAGGCGACTACCGCGATGGCGTTCAGGTGGGGCGTCAAATATTTGCCGCTTTGCCAGAAAATAATCGACTGGTCAAGCGAGAAAAAGAGCGCTGGTCTTTAGAAAATCAGCGGGATGAGTGTTTTGCAGATATGTACGTTCATCCCCAGGAAATCGACTACAACATCGACACTCTTTTTGAACTCATTGATGCTTCGGGTTTGGATTTTGTCGGTTTTTCTAATCCCAAAAACTGGGAATTAGAGCGACTCTTGGGGAAAAATCCAGACTTGCTCGAACGGGCAAAAAAATTAAGCGATCGCGAACGTTATCGTTTAATCGAATTATTAGACCCAGAAGCGGTCACTCACTACGAATTTTTCCTGGCACGTCCTCCCCTATCCAAAGCAGATTGGTCATCGGATGAGGCGCTGTTGGCAGCTATTCCAGCCCGAAACCCCTGCATGGATGGATGGCCTAGCCGCTGTCTGTTTAACTACGATTATCAGATTGTCAATTTGTCAGAGGGAGAGTTTGAATTTTTGCAAGCGTGTGATGTTAACTCAGAAAAACGTCGAAGCGTAAAAGAAATTTTGGCGACTGTTTCGTTGGAGTTGGATCTTGTGCGACCGCTCTTGGAACGACAGCTAATTATGCTGACACCGAGTTAACAAATCGGTAATTGTTAATGGGTAATAGGAAATTCATGACGATTCATTCCCTATTACCTATTCCCATTGCCAATATTTCATATATCAATTCAGCTTGCCTTACATTAGTTACCCTGGTTTGGCTGGGGGTTCCTTGGTTCTGCTTCCCAAATGATCTCTCGTTTTGGCTCTTCGTTGTTGTCGTCTGGACTCTCAGCAGGCGTTGGTTCTGGGATTTCCGCAGGAGTCTCAGCGGGGATTTGATTTTGGGGTTCTTCCGGAGTCTCAGCAGGCGTTGGTTCTGGGATTTCCGCAGGAGTCTCAGCGGGGATTTGATTTTGGGGTTCTTCCGGAGTCTCAGCAGGCGTTGGTTCTGGGATTTCCGCAGGAGTCTCAGCAGGGATTTGATTTTGTGGTTCTTCTGGAATCTCAGCAGGCGTTTCAGAAGGCGCTTCATCTCCTGCTTCAAACTCAATCGTAATAATCGGTTTAGCCTCCTGATAGATAAAGGCTTCCATATCTCCTATAGGATTTCGGGCACTGTTAAGGCTGTCACCATCGTAGGGGGGAGTGCCATTGAAGAATTTTTCAAGCCGATAGGTTTGAGCCACGGCTGGTGAACTGATAAAGGCACTTAATCCAATGATGCAGATTAACCCTTGAGTTTGAGGTTTCATTTAACCAATACCTCCTCAACTACAGCTACCTGTAGTCTATATAACCACCAAAATTAAACGAAGTTTCCAGTTTATATCCTTTAGTGACTTCTGTAAAACTTGAACAAAAAAATTAGTTCAGATAGAACCGGCAACGGGAAAGACGTGATTGTACTCCTTTAAGTATTTTTTCAGCATCAAAGAATATTTTGATATCGTCAAGAACAAGTTTTGCTGGCATTGCTAATAGAGATGATTACCTCTAAAACAATAGGAAATATAGAAGTTGTAAATAATTTGGAAAGACGAAATTCGCGGCTGCTTAGAAAAGTCGTGAATCTAAACCTCTGTGCAACAAACAATTCCCCTAACTTCCTTGATTAAGAGAAAGTTAGGGGAATCGGTTGTGTAAAAAATGCAATTATAAAAATATAAGCCCTCAACCCTTACCTAGAGTAAATAAAAGATGAGGGCGTTATTAGAACTTGCATGACTACCTTAGTGAACCTGGTTGGTAGGGCTGGTTCGTGGGTCTTGCATCTCTTTGTAACTGGCTTTCCGACTGATTAGGATTGTTGTTTTCTGGTTCTGTTAAGTTGCGATTGGTTGCCGGTGTCGCATTCTGAGTTGATTCCCGAACCTCGCTATCATCGTTAGAGGTTTCCCGATTTCCAGTCGGGTTGCGGGGTTCAATAACGTCGTCCCCCGTATATGGGGGGAGACCATTGAAAAAGTCTTGTAACGGTGTGTTTTGAGCTACGGCTGGGGAACTGATGAGGGCAGTTAATCCCAGGATGCCAATCAGCCACTGGGTTTTAAATTTCATTTGACCAATACTTCCTTAACTACGTGTCGTCTCCTAGTATTCAAGTTAAGCAAGTTTGCTTTTTGTAACCTCTAGCTGCCGACGTATCACCTGAGATTAAAACTCAGCCAGATAAAACTAGCAAACGAAGCGATCGCTACTACACCCAGAGCGCTACTGTACCCATTTGATAATTCTTCTGGCGTCACAAACCGATGGCGAGGCGATCGCTCGTTGATACTCCTGTTTCTAGAGTCTTCTCTCGTGTCCTCTGCGGCTCGTTTTTTGACGAATCCAATAGGAGTGCTATAGACGCCCTATTTCCGTGTGGGCTAAGACAGTAGATGTCGCTGCACACTTCTCGAAAAATTGCTATGCGCTCTCAAATCGGACTCCGCGCCTTCATCACCTTCCTGGCTACTATTCTGAGTGTCGATTTGGGATTTCCAACTGTAGATTGGCAATTCATCCAAAATCTAAAATCTTCTAGCGCTATCCAAAATTCTCAGGCGTTGGCTCAAACCCCAGCCGAGCGAGAAGCCGAAGCCGATCGGTTGCTAGAGCAAGGGATTGAGCAGCAAAAGAAGGGTCAATTTAGAGCTGCCTTACAGTCTGGACAAGAAGCATTGAAGATTTACCGAGAAATCGCCGATAGGAAGGGAGAGGGGGCGGTTCTTAACAATTTGGGAGAAGCTTATCGATCGTTGGGTGAGTATACACGAGCGATTGAGTTCTACCAACAAAGTTTAGCTGTGGATCGTTCCCTCGGCAATCGCAAAGGAGAGTCATACGTTTTAAATAATTTGGGCATTGTTCATCATCATTTGGGCGATTATGCCAAAGCAATTGATTACTTTGAGCAACGTTTAACGATCGCGCGAGAAATCCGCGATCGCTCCGGAGAACAAGGCGCTCTGGGAAATATAGGGATTGTCTTCTATTCCCTAGGAAATTATGTCAAAGCGATTGATTTCCATCGACAGAGTTTAGCGATCGCGCGAGAACTTGGCGATCGCTCTGGGGAAGGTGCATCTCTAAATAATTTGGGCATCGCTTACGATTCTCTAGGCGACTATCCACGAGCCATTGAGTACTATCAACAGCGTTTACCGCTGGCGCGAGAGTTAGGTGAGCGTCACGCAGAGGGGCAAGTTCTGGGGAATCTAGGCGTTGCTTACATGGATTTGAGGGATTATCCCAAAGCAATTGAGTATCTGCAACAGCGAATCGCGATCGCGCGGGAAATTGGCGATCGCTTAGGGGAAGCAACAGCACTGGGAAATTTAGGCAATGCTTACACTTCCTTGGGCGACTATGCCAAGGCAATTGATTATCAGCAGCAGCGGATCGCGATCGCGCGGCAAATTGGCGACATTGAAGGCGAAGGAACGGCGCTAAACAATTTGGGAGTGGCGCTTCGCCGAGCGGGCAAGCTTACAGAAGCTGAAAAAACCCTAAGCGCAGGAATTCAAATTTGGGAATCGCTTCGGCAAAAATTGGGGAATAACGATACTTACAAGGTGTCAGTTTTTGAACAGCAAGCCAAAACTTACCGTCTGCTGCAACAAGTCCTCATCGCCCAAAATAAGATAAATGAAGCGTTGGAAATTGCCGAACGGGGTCGAGCGCGGGCATTTGTAGAGTTATTGATGACGCGCGTCGCTTCACCCAATGCTCTAACAACCATTACTCCCCCTAACATTCAGAAAATTCAACAAATCGCCAAAGAACAAAACGCCACACTGGTTGAGTATTCAATTATCGTCGATAGTGTAGAAGGAAAAAATCGAGAACAAATCGAAGAATCAGAACTGTATATTTGGGTTGTCAAGCCCACAGGTGAAGTGAGTTTTCGCTCCTCTAACCTTAAATCTCTGTGGCAGCAACAGAATACAGACCTGGCAAAGCTTGTTGTCAATAGTCGAGCATCGATTGGTGTCAGAGGGCGCGGGTTGAGTGTTGTTAGCAAAGTAGATGAAACAAGCCAAGCCAAACAATTACAACAACTTCATCAGCTACTGATTCAACCAATTACCGATCTGTTGCCAAAAGAGGCAAATGCTCGTGTCGTTTTTATTCCTCAAACATCTTTATTTTTGGTTCCCTTTGCCGCTCTGCAAGACAGTTCTGGCAAATACTTAATTGAACAACACACCATCCTGACTGCACCCTCGATTCAGGTACTGGATTTAACCCGTCAGCAAAAACAACGTGTAGAGACGCGAAGTTTAGCCTCTCGACAAAACCCGAATGCGCTAGTCGTTGGCAATCCCAATATGCCCAGTGTTTCTGTTAAGCGGGGAGAATCGCCTCAAAAATTGTCAACCCTCCCTGGTGCAGAACGGGAAGCTTTAGCGATCGCTACTCTACTTAATACCAAAGCTCTCATTGGCAACTCTGCCAATGAATCTGCGGTTGTCCAGCAAATGTCTAAAGCAAAAATGATTCATCTTGCGACTCACGGGTTGCTGGATGATTTTCAGCGTAGCGGAGTACCGGGAGCGATCGCGCTGGCTCCTTCTGGTCAAGATGACGGGTTGCTCACCGCCAGCGAAATCCTCAATCTCAAGCTCAATGCCGAGTTAGTTGTCTTGAGTGCTTGCGACACTGGGCAAGGTATACTCACCGGCGATGGTGTGATTGGACTGTCTCGCTCTTTAATTACTGCGGGTGTTCCCAGTGTTATCGTCACTTTGTGGGCAATCCCGGATAATTCTTCTGCCTTGTTGATGAGTGAATTTTATCGAAATTTGCAACAAAACCCGGATAAAGCGCAAGCTTTGCGAAGGGCGATGCTGACGACGATGAAACAATATCCTGACCAACCCAGTGCTTGGGCTGCATACACGTTGATTGGGGAAGCTGAATAACCCGAAAACAATCAGATAGCCTCTGTTGCTGCTGCGATCGCATTCTTGATTCTGGCGATGATGCTCTCGCATCAACCGATAACTAGACGCGCCTAATTGTCGTAGGTTAAAACAGCGATCGCATCCTTGCACCTTCTCCCCTAATAACTGTGCGTTTCCAAATCAGACTCCTCAGCGCGATCGCTCTTTTGACATCTGCTGCAACGCCGTTCCCGCCTAATTTTCCAGCGCTATTTCCCACAACACAGGCGTTAGCGCAAACCCCAGATGCTCGGAAAGCCGAAGCAGACCAACTACTTGTGCAAGGTATTCAGCAGGCTCAGACCAGTCAATTTGAGGCGGCATTACAGTCTTGGCAACAAGCACTCAGTCTCTATCGGGAAATTAAAAACCGTTTGGGGGAGGGACAATCCCTAGGCAATTTGGGAAATGCTTACCGTTACCTAGGAGATTACGCCAAAGCGATTGATTACCACCAGCAGAGTTTAGCGATCATGCGGGAAATTAAAGACCGTTTGGGGGAGGGGAAATCCCTAGGCAATTTGGGAAATGCTTACGATTCTTTGGGAGATTACGCTAAGGCGATTGAGTACCACCAGCAGTATTTAGCCATCACGCGAGAAATTAAAGACCGTTTGGGGGAGGGAGGTGCGCTGGGCAATCTGGGAGTTACCTACAAAAATCTAGGAGATTACGCCAAGGCGATTGATTACTACCAGCAGAGTTTGGCAATTAAGCGGGAAATCAAAGACCGTTTGGGGGAGGGGGCATCCTTAGCCAATTTGGGAAATGCTTACTTTTATCTGGGAGATTACGCCAAAGCGATTGATTACCAGCAGCAGCATTTAGCCATCGCACGGGAAATTAAAAACCGTTTGGGGGAGGGGGCATCTCTAGGCAGTCTAGGAAATGCTTACTCTTCCCTAGGAGATTACGCCAAAGCGATTGATTACCAGCAGCAGCATTTAGCTATTGCGCGGGAAATTAAACACCGTTTGGGGGAGGGAAGTGCGCTGGGTAATTTGGGACTGGCTTACAATTCTTTAGGAGAATACGCCAAGGCAATTGATTACCACCAGCAGCATTTAGCCATCGCACGAGAAATCAAAGACCGCCAAGGCGAGGGGCAATCCCTAGACAATCTGGGAATTGCCTACAAAAACCTAGGAGAATACGCCAAGGCGATTGATTACCACCAGCAGCGTTTAGCCATTGCACGGGAAATTAAAGATCGTTTGGGTGAGGGGCAATCTCTAGCCAATCTGGGACTGGCTTTTCAGGAATCTGGCAATCTCTCTCAAGCCGAAAAAACCCTCCGCGCTGGAATTGAGGTATACAAATCTCTACGGGAACGATTGGGTGGCAATGATGCCTACAAAGTGTCAATTTTTGAGCAGCAAGCTCGCACCTATCGTCTGCTGCAACAAGTCCTGATTGCCCAAAATCAACCCACAGAGGCTCTAGAAGTTGCGGAAAGCGGTCGTGCCAGGGCATTTGTGGAGCTACTGGCGACACGCTTCTCATCCCCTTCCTCTACTCAGGCGAATATCTCTACCAATCCACCCAACACCCAGCAAATTCAACAAATCGCCAAACAACAAAATGCCACCCTGGTTGAATATTCGATTATTTATGACGAGTTCAAAATTCAAGGTAAACAAGAAGCTCGCGAATCAGAACTCTATATTTGGGTAATCCCACCCTCAGGCAAAGTAGCTTTTCGTCGTGTTGACCTTAAACCCCTGTGGCAGCAGCAAAATACAAGCCTTGAAAAACTTGTTATCAACAGCCGCGAATCGATGGGTGTCAGAGGTCGCGGCTTGAGCATCATCACTAGATTGGATGAAACTACCCAAACTAATCGATTACAGCAACTCCATCAACTACTAATTAAACCCATTGCCGACTTCCTGCCTGCTGACCCCAATGCCCGCGTTATCTTTATTCCTCAAGAATCCCTGTTCTTGGTTCCCTTTGCTGCCCTCCAAGATACCAGCAATAAATACCTCATCGAACAACACACTATCCTCACGGCTCCCTCAATTCAGGTACTGGCATTAACCCGTCAGCAACGACAACGGCTTCCAGTATCAGTTAAGGATGTCCTAGTGGTTGGCAATCCCACGATGCCCAGCCTTGCCCCCAAAATTGGGGAAAAGCCTCAACCGCTTTCGCCCCTACCAGGTGCCGAGAAGGAAGCGATGGAGATTGCTCGTCTCCTAAACACAGAAGCCCTCACTGGGAAACAAGCTACTGAAGCCGCAGTTGTTCAGAAGCTACCCATAGCCAAGATGATTCATCTGGCGACTCACGGCTTGCTGGATGATTTTCAGCGTAGCGGAGTACCGGGAGCGATCGCCCTGGCTCCTTCTGGTCAAGAGGACGGGTTGCTCACCGCCAGCGAAATCCTCAATCTCAAGCTCAATGCCGAGTTAGTTGTCTTGAGTGCTTGCGACACTGGGCGAGGTAAGCTGACTGGCGATGGCGTGATTGGATTGTCTCGCTCTTTAATTACTGCGGGTGTCCCCAGTGTCATCGTCACTTTGTGGGCGATACCCGATAATCCTTCTGCCTTGTTGATGACCGAATTTTATCAAAATCTGCAACAAAACTCCGATAAAGCACAAGCTTTGCGAAGCGCGATGCTGACGACAATGAAACAATATCCCAACCAACCCAGCGCTTGGGCTGCATACACGTTGATTGGGGAAGCTGAGTAAAAAGCTAGGGAAAATCGCCGCAAGCTGCTACAACAAGGGGCGGGGCGATACCCACGCTGATGCCTAAAATGCTTTTTCAATAAGAACCCATGAGCATGAATGCGAAAAATGCTTCTTGGATGAGAACTCATGAGCATGAATGCGATCGCTACCAGAGAGAACCTTTTAATTTGCTGACATCGGCTTAATTCTTTTTTAAGTAATGTTACCTCTGCATGGTATATTCAAAATGTTTGGTTCTGACCTGTAGTAGTCAGACCAAATAGCACAAGCTGAAACACATCAGTTGTGAACTTGTCAAACGAATCTCAAACAACCACGCCGACCACCGAGGAGTTACCACAAACTGGTTCGCCTGTATCAGAACCAGATGGCTCCATGCAAGAGTACTACCAACTTCAACAAGAGTTGTTGCTGACTACACTTGCTTTGAGCGGGATTATTTTTATCTCCGTCTGGATTTTTTACTCTCTCAACATTGCCCTGAATTACTTGATAGGGGCGTGCACATGTGTGGTTTACTTGAGGATGTTGGCTAAAGACGTTGAGCGACTTGGCGCAGAGAAACAGCGTCTGAGTAAGACTCGGTTTGCTCTGTTTATTGGGTTGATTATAATCGCAACCCAAGTGAATAAGCTACAGATTCTGCCCGTTTTTTTGGGATTTCTGACTTATAAAGCCTCCCTCATCGTCTATATGCTTCGGACTTTGTTTCCCCCGGACGCTCGATAGGTTGGACAGTGTTAGAATTCTCCACTCTTTAATCCCTGGAGAACCCTCATTGAATGGAAATGCTAAGTATTCTTTCCGCCTTTAATTCATTCCCTCTCGCCAAACTAGAAGTTGGTCATCACCTTTATTGGCAAGTGGGAAATCTTAAGATTCACGGGCAAGTTTTTCTAACTTCCTGGGTTGTTATTGGTATTCTTCTGCTTGCCTCGTTAGCTGCAACTCGGAATATTCAGAGAATTCCTAAAGGTATCCAAAACTTCATGGAATATGCTCTAGAATTCATTCGAGATCTGGCTAGAAACCAGCTTGGCGAGAAAGAATACCGTCCGTGGGTGCCATTTATTGGCACGCTGTTTCTGTTTATCTTTGTCTCAAACTGGTCTGGCGCATTAGTTCCCTGGAAGCTAATTCACCTTCCAGAAGGAGAACTAGCAGCTCCCACTAATGACATCAATACCACAGTGGCACTGGCATTGCTAACTTCTTTAGCGTATTTTTACGCAGGTTTTAGCAAGCGGGGTTTAGGGTACTTTAAAAAGTATATTGAGCCGACACCGATCCTATTACCCATTGCCATTTTAGAAGATTTCACAAAGCCCCTTTCCCTCAGCTTCCGTTTATTTGGCAACATTCTGGCGGATGAACTGGTAGTAGCAGTATTAGTGCTACTGGTTCCCCTGTTTATTCCTCTGCCAGTTATGGCGTTGGGGCTATTTACCAGTGCCATTCAAGCTTTAGTGTTTGCCACCTTAGCAGCTGCATACATTCATGAAGCGATGGAGGGGCATGGTGATGAAGGGCATGAGGAGCATTGACCTTTTTTAGAGTAAGGAAGAAGGATATAAAATGAATAAAATCATCCCTCCTTCTCCATATCGCCTTCGGGATGCCCTCAGTTGATAGAATTTGAGATTTGAGATTTAAGATTAAAAATCTTGACTCAAAACTCAACACTTGTAAGGGCACGGCAGTGCCGTGTCTCTACTCGAAACTCTCTGTTGTTTGTTCTGTACTTCAAGGTAAGGAAATAATCATGGATCCATTGGTTTCTGCTGCTTCAGTTCTGGCTGCTGCTCTCGCAATTGGTTTAGCTGCAATTGGCCCTGGTATCGGTCAAGGAAATGCTGCTGGTCAAGCAGTCGAAGGTATTGCTCGTCAGCCAGAAGCAGAAGGTAAAATTCGCGGCACATTGCTGTTAACCCTGGCTTTCATGGAATCCCTTACCATTTATGGTCTGGTGATTGCCCTAGTGCTGTTGTTTGCTAACCCCTTCGCTTAACATTTTTTGTTTTAGTGGAGACGTGGTAAAGCACGTCTCTACTAAAACAAAGTTTTTAGTTTCCAGTCCTGTTGATGTAAGTTGAACCCCTTGCCTAGAGGGTATAGAGAATATGACAAGTGAGATAATTTTGCTTGCCATTAAAACTGCTGTTCAAGCATAAAGAGGGAAGAAATGTTTGATTTCGACGCTACCTTGCCCTTGATGGCAGTGCAGTTTCTGCTATTGGCAGCGGTATTAAATGTGGTTTTCTATAAGCCACTGACTAAAGTGCTAGACGAGCGCGACGATTACATCAGATCGAATGAAATGGGTGCGCGGGAACGCTTGGCAAAAGCTGAGCAGTTAGCAAAGCAATACGAGCAACAGCTAGCGGATACCCGCAGGCAGTCTCAAGCGCTGATTGCAAATGCTCAAGCCGATGCCCAGAAAATAGGCGCTCAACAAGTAGCTGAGGCACAGCAGGAAGCTGTTGCAAAACGAGAACAGGCGTCTTTAGAGATTGGGCAGCAAAAGCAAGAAGCTTTGCAATCTCTAGAAACCCAGGTGGACGAACTGAGTCGCCAAATTCTGGAAAAAATATTGGGACAGCAGCTGGTCAATAGATAGAGAGCTTGAAGGAAAAGCTGTCATTAGTCATTAGTCATTAGTCATTAGACCAAAGCCAATGACTGATGACGAATGACCAACTTCATACTTCAATGGGATGGGTATCATGGGGACTTTTTTCTTATTAGCCGAGGTGGCTCACTCAGCTGGCGCTGAATTAGCAGAGGCAGAGGGGCATCATGGTTTCGGTTTAAATCCGGACATTTTTGAAGCCAATCTAATTAACCTGGCAATTCTTATTGGTGTACTGTTTTACTTTGGACGTAACTTATTAGGCAATATCCTAAGCGAGCGTCGTTCAAGGATTGAAACGGCGATTAGAGAAGCAGAGCAACGCCAGAAAGAGGCAGCATCTGCACTCTCTGATGCCCAACAGAAATTAACTCAGGCTCAAGCGGAGGCAGAACGAATCCGCAAAGATGCTGAAGAAAGTGCTAAGGCAGCGAGAGAATCCATTTTGGCGAAAGCAGCGAAGGATGTCGAACGCTTGCAAAAAACAGCGGTTGAGGATTTGAACACTGAAAGGGAGCGAGCGATCGCTGAACTCAGAGCGCAAGTTTCTGCAATGGCGTTGCAGCGCGTTGAATCGCAACTCAAAAGCCAATTGGATGATGCTGCTCAACAACAATTAATTGACAGCAGCATCGCTAGTGTAGGAGGTCGCTGATGAAAGGTAGTATGGTTAGCGGTGAAATCGTAGAGCCGTATGCAGAGGCATTAATGTCCTTGGCTCAGTCGCAGAACCAGACAGAGCGGTTTGGCGAAGATGTACGCTCTTTGTTGGGAGTCCTAGAAAGTTCTGAGGATCTACAGCATTTTCTGGGCAATCCAGTTGTAAGCGCTGAAAATAAAAAAGCGGTATTGCAGCAAATTGCTGGCGATGGACTTCACCCCTACATCCTCAACTTTTTGATGTTGCTGGTAGAGAGGCGACGTATCCTCTTTCTAGAGGGAATTTGCAAACAGTTCCAGGCACTTCTGCGGAAGCTGAATCAGACTGTTCTAGCAGAAGTTATCTCAGCGGTAGAACTGTCGGAGTCTCAGCAGCAAGCCATCGGTGAAAAAGTAAAAGCGATTAGCGGTGCCCAGGAAGTAGAACTCGATACCAAACTCGATCCAGATTTAATCGGTGGTGTCATCATCAAAGTGGGGTCTCAGGTATTGGATGCCAGTTTGCGAGGACAACTGCGCCGTATTGGCATACGCCTGAACAGTGCCGCCTAAAGTTGAAAGTTGAGAGTTGGAAAGGTAAGCAGTTTGTCGGTGGAAACTTTTCAGATGTTTGCAAGTTAAGCAAGTGAAATTTGCAAATCTTAACTTCTAATGTTCAACCTACCACCGCCAAAATAGAGAGCTTCAACCTTTAAGCTACCCTTCGAGAAGGGATTCTTCTTAAAACCTTCAACCTTTAACACAAACCCTTTCCTCCTTTAACAAGTAACCATGATCAGCATCAGACCTGACGAAATTAGCAGCATTATTCGGCAGCAAATTGAACAATACGACCGAGACGTTAGTGTTTCTAACGTGGGTACCGTATTGCAAGTAGGTGACGGGATTGCCCGGATTTATGGCCTAGACAAGGTTATGTCCGGGGAACTGGTGGAATTTGAAGACGGTAGCGTTGGCATCGCCCTGAACTTAGAAGAAGACAACGTGGGCGTGGTGCTAATGAGCGATGGTCGCAACATCCAGGAAGGTAGCTCTGTGAGCGCCACCGGCAAGATTGCTCAGGTGCCAGTGGGCGAAGCCTTGATTGGTCGTGTTGTGGATGCTCTCGCTCGTCCGATTGATGGAAAGGGAGACCTTAACACCACAGAAACCCGCCTCATTGAATCAGGCGCACCGGGAATTATTGCTCGGCGCTCGGTTTACGAACCGATGCAAACCGGCATTACCGCTATTGACGCGATGATTCCGATTGGTCGGGGTCAGCGGGAGCTAATCATTGGTGACAGACAAACCGGAAAAACTTCGATCGCGGTTGACACCATCCTCAACCAGAAAGAAGAAGACGTGATTTGCGTCTACGTCGCTATCGGTCAAAAAGCTTCTACCGTCGCCCAAGTGGTGAACGTGCTTCAGGAACGAGGCGCAATGGACTACACCATTGTGGTAGCAGCAAACGCTAACGACCCAGCAACCCTGCAATATCTAGCTCCCTACACGGGCGCTAGCTTGGCAGAATACTTCATGTACAAGGGCAAGGCGACACTGATCATCTATGATGACCTCTCCAAGCAAGCCCAAGCTTATCGCCAGATGTCCCTGCTGCTGCGTCGTCCGCCCGGACGGGAAGCTTATCCTGGGGATGTGTTCTATCTCCACTCCCGTTTGCTGGAGCGTGCGGCAAAGCTGAGTACAGAACTGGGTGAAGGCAGCATGACCGCGCTGCCAATTATCGAAACCCAAGCTGGGGACGTTTCCGCTTACATTCCCACCAACGTGATTTCGATTACCGATGGTCAGATTTTCTTGACCTCCGACCTATTCAACTCTGGCTTGCGTCCCGCAGTGAACCCTGGTATTTCCGTGTCACGGGTGGGTTCAGCGGCTCAAACCAAGGCGATGAAAAAAGTGGCTGGTAAGCTAAAGCTGGAGTTGGCTCAGTTTGACGACCTGCAAGCTTTTGCTCAGTTTGCCTCGGATTTGGATAAGGCAACCCAAGACCAGTTGGCGCGGGGTCAGCGCTTGCGGGAACTTCTGAAGCAGCCGCAATACTCGCCGCTATCAGTGGCTGAGCAAGTGGCAGTTGTGTATGCAGGTTTGAATGGCTATTTGGATGATATTCCTGTAGAAAAGGTGGCTCCTTTTGCGCGATCGCTGCGGGAGTACCTGAAAACCAGCAAGCCGAAGTACATGGAAATCCTCCGCAAAGAGAAGCAGCTGACGGAAGATGCAGAAGGCATCCTCAAGGAAGCGATCGGTGAAGCGAAGAAGACCTTCATGGCGATGGCGTAACTTGTCCAAAGCGAATAGCTAAGCGCGAATAGCTAATTGTAAAAAGTAGCGCTTCGCAATTAGCTATTCGTAATTAGCCACTCGCAAAGGACAACTGACACCGGACAAAACTATGGCAAATCTAAAATTTATTCGCGATCGCATTCAGTCGGTCAAAAACACCAAAAAAATCACCGAGGCAATGCGCCTCGTTGCCGCCGCCAAAGTGCGCCGCGCCCAACAACAGGTGACTGCCACTCGCCCCTTTGCCGACCGCCTCGCTCAGGTTCTCTACGGTCTGCAAAACCGTCTGCGGTTTGAAGAAGCAAATCTGCCTCTGTTGAGAAACCGGGAGGTTCGGTCTGTAGGAATTTTGGTTATTACAGGCGATCGCGGTCTCTGCGGTGCCTACAACACCAACGTCATCCGTCGCGCTGAAAACCGCGCCAAGGAACTACAAGCTGAAGGTCGGGACTATAAATTTGTGCTGGTAGGGCGCAAAGCTATCCAATACTTCCAGCGTCGCGACCAGCCGATTGACGCTACTTATACTGGCTTAGAGCAAATTCCTACAGCAGCAGAAGCATCCAGAATCGCTGACGAACTGCTTTCCTTGTTCTTGTCCGAGAATGTAGACCGGATTGAATTGGTTTACACCAAGTTTGTCTCCTTGATCAGCTCTCGCCCAGTGGTGCAAACCTTGCTGCCGCTGACAACCCAAGGACTAGAAGCAAGAGATGATGAAATCTTCCGCCTCACAACTCGCGGTGGCGGTTTTGAGGTAACGCGGGAGAAAGTCTCTACCCAAGTTCGAGAGTTTCCACGGGACATGATCTTCGAACAAGATCCAGTGCAGATTCTCGATGCCCTCCTGCCGTTGTATCTGAATAACCAGTTACTGCGGGCTTTGCAAGAGTCGGCAGCGAGCGAACTAGCAGCACGGATGACGGCGATGAACAACGCCAGCGACAACGCTAAGGAGCTGATTGGTTCTCTTACCCTGAAGTACAACAAAGCGCGTCAGGCGGCAATCACCCAGGAAATTCTGGAAGTTGTCGGCGGTGCCGAAGCGTTACAAGGCTAGATTTAGCTTTTCAATTTAATTTACACAGAGCGTCTGAGATTCTCAGACGCTTTTTTTGTTGCATGCACTCGCATCGTCGAAAAGGACACACTTAAGCAGCGCCTATCACTGCTCAAAGCAAAGCTTATAACAAAAAGTCTCTAGATTGTTGCAATTTGTTTACATACTGTTACAATAGTTAACATAGAGAAACAAAGGAAAGACAACCATGAGATACACCACCGACGAAAGAGGCATCCTCAACAACTATGCAGCCGAGCCTGCGGTGTACTTTGCCGAGTCCCCTTCACCAGAGCAGCAGCGTCGCTACGCTTTTCAAGGCGCGATCGCTATTTTGTTTGTCACCCTGCTGGTTCTGACTGCCTTAGGTGTCAGCTAAGTTATTCGAGATTTCCAGACTTACAGATAAATACAACCAACCAGGACAAACAACCATGAAATACACCACCGACGAAAGAGGCATCCTCAACAACTATGCAGCCGAGCCTGCGGTGTACTTTGCCGAGTCCCCTTCACCAGAGCAGCAGCGTCGCTACGCTTTTCAAGGCGCGATCGCTACTTTGTTTGTCACCCTGCTGGTTCTGACTGCATTGGGTGTCAGCTAAGTTATTCAAGATTTACAGAGCGATACAACCAACCAGGACAAACAACCATGAAATACACCACCGACGAAAGAGGCATCCTCAACAACTATGCAGCTGAGCCTGCGGTGTACTTTGCCGAGTCCCCTTCACCAGAGCAGCAGCGTCGCTACGCTTTTCAAGGCGCGATCGCTACTTTGTTTGTCACCCTGCTGGTTCTGACTGCATTGAGTGTCAGCTAAACCTGAAGAAAGAGAAGTTTCAGACACTTATTTCCAATACTTAGGAGTTCGGTTATGAAGACTGACTTTGACTTTGATGCCCGCTATCAGTTTGCGCCGACTGTCTTTAACACTGATTTCAACAACTTTGCGCCCATCACTGCTAATCAAGCTTGGTCGTTGTTCTTTACCGCTGGTCGTAACGATGCGGCGCTGGGAGATAATCCTGAAGTAGGGCGACTCTTCAACAACATCTTGAGTGCTGTTGTCTTCACAGTGATTGTTGGAGCCTTTACTTTCTACTCGTTTTAAGACAAAGACAACGTGAAAATTTCCTTAGCCCCAGCTTCTCCAAAGCTGGGGTTTCTCATTTCTAGGCATTATGGTTTGACCGGGGTGAGTAGCTAATTGATTCATGAAACAATAGAGAAAGTTTAGTTTCCGTAGGGAAGCATTCCCTCTAGCCATTGCTGCTCATGTCCAAGACACATAAAGTTGAAATTTACGATCAAGGGAATACTCAGACCCTTGAAGTGCCAGAGGATAAAACGATCCTTCAGGTTGCCTATGCTGCTGGGTTAGACTTACCCAGCTCTTGCAATGCGGGAGTTTGTACTACCTGTGCGGCTAAGGTTCTAGAAGGCAAGGTAGAACAGGGGGATGGCATGGGCGTCAGTCCAGAGCTTCAGGCACAAGGCTATGTACTACTCTGCGTCGCTTATCCCCGCTCCGATTTGAAAATTGAGAGTGGGAAAGAAGACGAACTGTACGAGCTACAATTCGGGCAGTTCCAGAAGTAGGGCTACTCAGACTCGACAAGTAATTTCGCGGCTTTTCAAACAAAGCCTGCGGTCATTTAGCCTTAATTAAGCACAGGGCAAACTGGTATTTCAATATTCCGTACTAGAACCACTAAGATGACGACACACTTTATTACCGCAGAAATTGACCTTCAGGAATCGCCAGTGCAGTTACACTCTGCTATTGAGGCAGAATTGGAAAAACGGGGAGAACCCTTGCGCTGGGCGATCGCTTCTGTAGATGTCGAACAGCAGAAAGCCCACGTTGAGGCAATCGTCACAGTCGCATCCGACTCAGCTCAGTGAATCGGCGTCCTTACACGGTTGTCTTAATTGTCCCGACTGGGGTTGGGGCAGCAGTTGGGGGATATGCGGGGGATGCGCTGCCAGTGGCAAGAGCGATCGCGCAAATCTCCGACATCCTGATTACCCACCCCAATGTCCTCAACGGTGCCCAGTTGTACTGGAATTTGCCCAACGCTTTCTATGTGGAAGGCTACGGACTTGACAAATTTGCGGCTGGGTGCTGGGGACTGCGACCCGTGCATCAGAACCGGGTCGGTTTAATCCTCGACCAAGGAATTGAACCCGAACTGCGGTTGCGGCATCTCCAGGCAGCGGATGCCACGAGAGCCACGCTGGGATTGAATCTCACAGATTATGTGGTGACAGACGCCCCGCTTGGGGTGGAACTGCGGACAGCGGCATCGGGAGCTAGTTGGGGGACGATTGGAAATCCTGATAGTTTATTACGGGCAGCAGAGGTACTGATTACTAAGGCGAGGGCAGAAGCGATCGCAGTCGTTGCCCGTTTCCCCGATGACATCGAAACCGAGGCGCTGGAAAGTTACCGACACGGGCAGGGAGTTGACCCCCTCGCCGGTGCTGAAGCTGTAATTAGTCACCTGATCGTGCGAACCTTTCAAATCCCCTGTGCCCACGCCCCAGCTTTGTTACCCCTGCCCCTCGATCCGCACCTGTCTCCCCGCTCAGCTGCCGAGGAATTGGGCTATACTTTTTTACCCTGCGTTCTAGTGGGTCTGAGTCGCGCCCCCCAGTTTATTAGA
The DNA here is from genome assembly GCF_039961915.1 of Trichocoleus sp. DQ-A2. Lineage (NCBI taxonomy): Bacteria > Bacillati > Cyanobacteriota > Cyanophyceae > Leptolyngbyales > Trichocoleusaceae > Trichocoleus > Trichocoleus sp. DQ-A2. Next base: position 15,610 of record NZ_JAMPKD010000009.1, on the reverse strand, counting down.
AAACCCCACAGTGGTACGACCTTACCTGGAGATGTGTGGGCAGATCGAGTCGATGCCGTCGTCGTACCCGCAACTGCTTGTGGCGGCAGTGCAATCCTGAGTTTAAGCCAAACGCGATCGCAGATTATTGCCGTCGAAGAAAATAAAACTCAGATGCAAGTTCCTCCAGAACAAGTGGGAATTAAAGCATTGCGGGTAAACTCATATTTAGAAGCACTCGGTGTTTTGGTGGCCCATCGAGCTGGCATTAGTCCAGGTGCCATTAGTCCAACCCTGTCTTCGCTAGTCAGAATTCAGTAAGGCGGACAATCCTCTACTTTTACCCTTCATCCTTCATCTTTCCGAAGTGGCAAAACAGCTTCCTACCGATCCGGAAATCGAATCCCTGACGCGCACCCAAATTTTAATTGCGATGGGGGTGACAGCGGTTGTATTGCTCGTCATCGCCAAGCTGTCCCTGCATTTCGGCTCGTTTTCCGTTATGCCCGTGCGCCCGACCCTAGAAGCATCACTTTTGGGCGTCGGAATTGGGCTAGGAATTACGGGTGCCAGTAGCGTCATCTATCGCCTATGGCCTGGTTATCAGCGCAGCGCCGACTACTACCTAGAATTAGTGCTAAAACCCTTATTTTGGCCTGATTTGATCTGGTTAGGACTCTTGCCCGGTTTAAGCGAAGAATTACTGTTTCGGGGTGTAATGCTGCCAGCAGTGGGATTAAATTGGGTTGGGCTAGTAGGATCGAGTTTTTGCTTTGGCATCCTACATCTGAGTGGCCCTCAACAATGGCCTTATGCAGCGTGGGCAACTACTGTCGGATTGCTACTCGGTTATAGCGCCTTGGAGACGGGTAATTTGCTAGTGCCAATTGTGGCTCACATTACGACGAATTTAATTTCCAGCTGCCTTTGGAAGCTGGATACCAAAAAGGCATAAATTTTAAGAATCGGGAATAGAACGTTGTGAAATGTCAGTGGTTCAGATTCCCGACTTCTTAGAGAAGTCGGGAATCGCGCCTTAACGAATCGTTTAGAATTACGATATATCTTTTATCTTGTTAATGCGATCGCGCGGCTGCCAAAGCGATCGCTTGCGGCAATATCTTGTGTTCCTGAACTTGAATTCGGGCGTGTAGCGTTTCTAACGTATCGTCAGGAAGAATCGGGACAGCCGCTTGTAGCAGAATTTTGCCGCTATCAACTTCTACATTTACTAGGTGAACCGTACAACCAGTTATTTTTACACCTGCATTCAAGGCTTGTTCAACCGCTCGAATTCCCTTAAAACTCGGTAACAAACTGGGGTGAATGTTAATCATTCGATCCGGGAAAGCATCCACTAACACCTGTGTAACGACGCGCATCCAACCTGCCATAATTACCCATTCCACTTCATACTGCCGCAAGGTGTCCACAATTGTTTGATCTAACGCTTCGCGGCTGTTAAAGTCTCGGTGATTCAGCAAAACAGTGGGTACACCCCAGCCTTCGGCGCGGGTAGCGGCTTTTGCACCGGGATTATTGTAGATCAGAACTTTTATTTCGGCATTAAGTTGCTGTTGCGCGATCGCTTCTGCGACTGCCTCGAAATTACTGCCATTTCCCGACGCCATCACACCTAATTTTAAAGGAGAGCGATCGCTCAAAAGATTGGGAGGAACCGTTGGAGAAATTAGGCTGGGGATATAATTAGGGCTAGAATCAGATGTTGAGGGATTGAAAGTCATGGAGCTAGAAATAGACAATGAATTATTAATTGAATCTAATAATTTTTACATCAAAATATATCCTATAGAAACAGAGCTTAATTACTTACCCTCATTTGCAGCAAAAATTGACTGTAAAATTTCTTCAACAATTAAACTTCAATATAATTACAGCGATCGCATCTGGTTTAAATTTGAAGATTTTGATAAATTTATAACGGATGTACAAGGCATTGTATCTGGCATAAGGGAGATAGCGGAACTCAATTCTATGAGTCAACCGGCAATTTTCATAATTAGCCAATCTGGCAACTATTTAAAGTTTACTATAAATTTCGATGCGGGTTTCTCTTTTGCTGGAGATGGAAGAAGAATCCAAGTGACAACATCTTTTCTTGAAGAATACGATTTTATAAACATTCTTTCAAGGTCTGTTACAGAATTTTGGGGCAATTTCAAATGCCTTCTTAGAGAGAGGAACTTATAAATAAGGATTCGGGAAAAAATCGACCTAGCTAGGGATAGATTTGACGAAGGCTGGATTAGTTTTCATCAACTCTTCAGCGTTGTAGTGAATGCGAACCAGCCGGACACTGGATTTGCCCAGATATATTCTTCGGAGGCGTTGGCATTGCAGGCGGTGTGGATGAGGGTTTATCTGTTTCGCAAATTACTGTTCTTGTAATATTTTCACCATTATTTGTGACAACAAATACAGCACCCGTGTAGCTATTAAGTTCGGGGCGCTTGGCTTTGGCAGTATGCATCACCCTTTGAGTACCATTACCTTGAGGTACAATTTGGTAATTATAACTCTCTGTCTCTGGCTTAATCCCAATCCCTAGCTGCTCGATTGTTGTACCGAATTTATTATTTTCCAAGTAATAAGCTTGTTGTGAACGGTTCATCGCACCGATGTACGTTTTCCCTTCAGATTGTTTTGCCTTGGTTGCTTGATTGTTAAAGGCTTCCTTAATATCAACGATTTTAGTATTGGGAGGTAAATCGGGTGAGTCAGAAAGCTTTTGAACCGGGATTTCATAAGCAACCGGAGGCTCAGAAGATGTTTCCGGCGGGAGGAGGAATAATTTACCTTCTGGCGTCAATACAAATTTCACCGCCTGACTGGATGATGGATTGTTGACTTGCCATTGTCCTACCCAGCGATCTGTCCGTAAATTGGCATTAGCAGCGCTAGGAGAGGAAGAATCTGAAGGTGTATTGGTTGAATTACATCCATAGATAGCGAGTAACCCAAGCAATCCGCTAAGCATTCTGAACCCAGGGTGTTGGCTGCGTTGCTTCAATACGGTTATATTCACGGTATCAGTTACTGACCAAAGATTAACAGGATCTTACCAGTGCCGCCAGGTAGAATAACGCTACGACGCTAACATTCAACGGTAAGCCAATCGCTCAATGAAAAATACGCACTTTTCTCGGAGGCATCTGTTAGATAATGATGCGATCGCTGCCTGGATTTTTCTGACCCCTGCCTTAATTCTATTAGGGCTTTTTCTCCTATGGCCTATCGCTTATTTGTTTTACCTCAGTTTTACCACGGGTAGCTTTACCTCTGCGGGTGTGCGCTTAGCGGGATTGAGAAACTACTGGCGTCTCATGCTGAGTCCTGACTTTTGGCAAGTTCTCGGTAACACCGCTTATTTCACCATTGCCACGGTGATTCCCAGTTTGGTAATTCCTTTGGGTTTAGCAGTGCTATTAAATCGTGCCTTTGCCCTGCGAGGAATCCTGCGAACTGCCTATTTTATCCCCTCAATCGTTAGTCTTGTGGCAGCTGGTTTGGGGTTTCGCTGGTTGTTTCAAACCGAAGGGCCAGTTAACGCATTTCTAAATGCTATCGGAATTGAACCGATTTCCTGGCTGGGTAGCACGTTTTGGGCGATGCCAGTGCTGATTTTGTTAAGCATTTGGAAGCAATTGGGTTTCAATATGGTGGTGTTTTTGGCAGGGTTGCAGGCGATTCCCTCCAGTCGCTATGAAGCGGCAGAACTAGATGGTGCCAATTCCTGGCAACAATTTTGGTACATTACCCTGCCAGGATTGCGCCCGACTCTCATCTTTGCCACCGTCACGACGGCTATTTTTACCCTGCGGAGTTTCGAGCAAGTTTACGTCATTACCGGCGGCGGGCCATTAAACTCGACTAATTTGCTGGTTTACTACATCTACGACCAAGCGTTTGCCCAATTTGATTTTGGTTATGCCGCAGCGGCGGCAACTGTGCTGTTAGCAGTAACGCTAGTGTTAGTGTATTTTCAGCTAAAAACTTGGGGAGAAGAAGCTTAGGAATTGTGTTTATCGTCTACATCAAGTTAGCCATTTCCGATGAGGTAAGTTTGTCTAAGTTTGTTGAGCAAGGCTATAGCAATCCAATGTGAAATTTATCTTTGTTGTTTTTAACGAACCGCAGAGGACGCAGAGGGCGCAGAGAGAAGAGAAGAAGAGAGAAAGAATGGTGTTGCGAGTGAAATTAGGATTGCTATAGATATGCTCAAGGGGTTGAATCCATTGTGTTAGAGAACTTCTATCCAGAAATCAGTGGTAACAATCTTACCGTTGCGGTTAAACTGACCCCAGAGTTTATATTTTCCTGGTTCGGGAAATTTGGTATGGAAAAGAACCTGGCCTTCAGGAGTATCTTTCATGGCATGGGCGTGAATGTAATCTGTGGCTGTTAAGTTTGGTGACTGTCGGAGAATGACTAAATGACCTTTTTCTCCTAAGTACGGTTGCAAGTCTTTGACGGGTTGAGTGTTAGAACCGTCTCGCAGATCAAACGTTAAGGTAACATCTTTACCTGCTTTGAGGGTTGGCTCAGAAAATACAAGATTTGCTTTTGTATTTCCGAAAGTTTTAAACTGATTTAGATCGATTGCTGGTGCAGGTGAAATTTTACCAGGAATCTGTGTTTTTACTGCCGAGACTTGTTCCTTTTGACCGGCTGGTTTGTAGTCACTTAAAAGAGTGTAATTACCCGGTTGAGGAAAACTTGCCTCGACTTCAAAACGCCCATTCTGCTTGTAGGTGGGATGAAGATGGCTGAAAAACTGGAGATCGTCACTGACAACAATCAAGTGCATCAGTTTTTCTTGAAAAGTGTCAAACTTAGCGATCGCTTTCCCGGATTTGTCTTGAATATCAATCGCTAAAGAAACGGGTTTGTTTGGAGTAATTGTTCCTTGAATCGTCAGCTTCGCCTGCGCTGCCTCAGTTTCAGGCATCGATTCGTGCGCCGATTCGTGCTTCGATCCGTGCCCCATGTGATGTCCCTCATGAGGATCGGTTCCAGCCGTGTGATGCCCCTTATGAAAGTCATTCCTAGTGTTTGTAGAGGTCGCTTGCATCGTTCCATCCTTCATTTTCATCGTATGAGTGACTGCGCCTGTAGCGATCGCGCTTCCTGCCACTAAACCAACCAAACCCAAAAGCATTGACTTATTTTTCATTATTTTACTCCTCTTGATTTGCCGTTCCGGCTGCTTTTACTTCCAAGACACCTCTAGCCATATTCATTCCACAGGTAAAGGGATATTCGCCTGGGGTTTTTGGTGTGAATTCCACAGGTGTCATCCGATTCAAATCCAAATCTTTAGCAATGTTAAAATCCGGTAAAATGATTTTTTCCAGACAAATACTGGGGTCTTTTCTGAAAAAATTGAGCCGCACAGGTTGCCCTGCTTTCACGATGACTCGATTTGGATCGTAACCGCCATCTACTTGGATAGTCAGTTCCTGAATTCCTTGATTTGCTGTCGCTTGTTGAGCTTGAGTTTTACTCACCAGAAACCACCAAAGTTCTAACCCAATTAAAGCCAACCCGCCTAAAGTAAGACCCAGTTTTAGCTCAAAAGGTTGCTTAATTTGACGAAATTGGTTTGTGGGCATTGGTGCCTCGGCTGAAGCGGGTTTTGCGGGTGTTCCTGAGAAAACCGAGAGCAAAATCCACAAAACCAGAAGATTACTCAACAATTTTTTTTGAGTTACCATATTTCCTCCTTTTCTATGTAGTTAGAAATTTACTCGCGGCTGAAAATTCCGCAAGCGCAAAGCGTTACTGACAACAGAAGCCGAACTGAATGCCATCGCTGCCCCCGCAATCATTGGGTTCAGTAACCAACCAAAAATCGGGAATAAAATACCAGCAGCGATTGGAATTCCAGCGACGTTGTAAATAAAAGCAAAGAAGAGATTTTGGCGAATATTCTGCATCGTGGCGCGACTTAATTGAATCGCAGTAACAATACCTTGCAAGTCGCCAGAAATGAGAGTGATGTCGCTAGCAGCGATCGCGACATCGGTTCCGGTGCCAATCGCGATTCCCACGTCTGCTTGTGCTAGTGCTGGGGCGTCGTTGATGCCATCGCCCACCATTGCCACTACTTTACCTTCGGCTTGCAGTTCCTGGACTTTAGCGGCTTTTTGGTCGGGACGGACTTCCGCAAACACTCGCGTGATGCCAACTTCTTGCGCGATCGCGTCTGCTGTTTTGCGATTATCCCCGGTTAGCATCACCACTTCTAAACCCATGCGGCGTAGCGATCGCACAACGCCTGCGGAAGAGGGTTTCAGGGCATCGGCAATGCCAATCAATCCCTGCATTTCGCCATCTACCGCAATCCAAACGGCAGTTTTTCCGGCAGATTCCCAAGCAACTTTTTGTCCTTGCAAAGGTAGCGTTTCAATCCCTAATTCATCCATCCAACGCTGAGTACCGATTTGCACCAGTCGGTCGGATACAATTCCTTGAACGCCACTACCCGCGATCGCTTCAAAATTTTTCGCCTCCGGCAATGGAAACTGCACTTCCTGAGATTGGGCATACCTTACAACCGCTTCAGCCAAAGGATGTTCTGAATTGCGTTCAACTGCTGCCGCTAACTTTAATAGCTTTATCTCATTGCTGTGGGCAGTTCCTACCATCGTGATGTAGTCGGTAACAGTGGGTTTTCCCTGAGTCAGAGTCCCGGTTTTATCCAACACAATCGTCTGAATTTTATGCGTCACTTCCAGACTGTCAGCACCTTTAATTAAGATGCCATTTTCCGCACCTTTTCCGGTTCCCACCATCACAGAAGTCGGCGTTGCTAAACCCAAAGCACAGGGACAAGCAATAATTAACACTCCCACCATTGTCATCAGGGCCATTGTGAGATTGCCCATCACGTCGAACCAGATAATAAAAGTAGCGATCGCAATCGCAATGACCACTGGCACAAACCACCCCGTTACTCGATCCGCCAATCGCTGAATGGGGGCTTTGGCACCTTGCGCTTGTTGCACTAGTCGGACAATTTGAGCCAAAACGGTATCTCGTCCAACTCTCGTCGCCCGAAACTGAAAACTGCCAGTTTTATTAATCGTCGCCCCAATCACTTCATCCCCCGCCTGTTTCTTCACGGGCAAGCTTTCACCCGTCACCATCGCTTCATCGACACTAGACGTACCTTCTACCACTTCCCCATCCACGGGGATTTGTTCGCCAGGACGCACTAAAACCACATCGCCAACTTGGACAGCTTCAACAGGAACATCGATTTCCTGTCCATTGCGGATCAAACGCGCCGTTTTCGCTTGCAAACCCATCAATTTGCGAATCGCTTCCGACGTTTGTCCCTTGGCGCGAGTTTCTAAAAACCGTCCTAGCAGAATTAAAGTAATTACAACCGCCGCTGTTTCGTAATAGACATCTGTAATTCCCTCCAAGAATCCTGGAAATACAGTCACAAACAGCGAGTAGAAATACGCCGCACCTGTACCCAGCGCAATCAGCGTATTCATATCAGCCGCGTGACGCTTCAAAGCTTTCCACGCACCTGTAAAAAAAGATTGACCGCACCAAAATAAAACCGGCGTTGTCAACACTAGCTGCACCCAAGAATTATGCAACCATGCCGGAATTAAAGGGATGTGCAACCCAGTCATTGCCGGGATTGATCCCACCACCAGCACAATACTAATTGCTGCGCCGAATACCACTTTCCGCGCCAAATCTTGCCGTTCCTGACGGCGGGTGGCTGCTTCGGTATCATCTTCTTTGCTTCCGAATTCTCGAACTGGCGCGGCTGTATATCCGGCGTCGGTGACAGCCTGCTGAATTTCCTCTAAACTCGTTTGCTGAGGCTCGTACTTAACAGTCGCCTGTTCCATGCCGAAGTTAACGTTACACTCGCTGACGCCTGGAACATTGCGAATCGCTTTTTCTATCGCACCGGCGCAAGCCGCACAACTCATTCCTTGTAACTTCAGAGAATGTGTTTCCATAACTTTCTCTAACTCGATGATTTTAGGTTAATCTCTCTAGTTAACTGGAGAGTCAAGGGGGTAGAGAAAAAATTTTGTGTGCCATATTCGTTGTGAAAAGAGCGATCGCGTATGCAGCGATAATTCCGCTTCTCGCCACCCCACCACCCCCATCCGTTTAGAAGAAAGCACCTATGTATCGCGACCAGCTAATTGCAGAATTAAAGCTTTGCATAGAGCCATTGTTACCTGGTTATCTAGCAATTTTTGATTTGGCTGATACGAAGCGGCGCAACCTTTACTTAGGTCACGAAGAAGTAGATAAAGATATTTTAGAATTCGATACTTTGTTAAAAGCTCATCTCGGTAAAGCTTTCAAACGAATTGGGGGCGATCGCTGGGTTGCTTTTGTTACTGAAAATCAACTCAACGTTTTCGATCGCTTAATTTTGGCATACCAAAAAGAAGTCCCTATCTCTGCTGGCTGGGAATGTAGAGCGATCGCTCCTAACAGCACTTTAGTTCATATTGAGGAGAAAACCGATGTCTTGATAAGTCGCGCTGTCCGATGTGGCTACTTAAATATCCAAGACATCAATGACCTAGCGGCTAGGGTAAATGATTTATTAGAAAAAATATGGCGTTTACCTGTTAATTCCGCAACTTCACTAGAGCAGGAATTAACATTTAATGAACCAAAATGGAAGTGTATCATTGGCAATTTACCTAGCACTGCGTACTGTCCCTTCTGCAAAGGCACAGAGTTTGAATGGCTAGAAGGTACTGATGACACTGCTTACGGAATTTGTAAGGGTTGTCGCGCCGAAGCGGATTTTGTATACGGCTGAATATCGCACTCTTAAATGGTTTGTGAAGGCGAGATACCCGACTTCTCTCTCGAAGTTTGGGATTTGAAGGGCTGGCTAACTAATCAAAGAAAATCGCCTTATTCGTAGCTATTTGTTGAAATTCGCTTTTCTTCGATAAACTGAAGCCAAAAAGCCGCAGCGATGCCCCAAATTGCATTAAAAAATAATACAAACAGTGGAGTTAAAACTCCCAATTTCAACCCTAGCAGCCCTTGATTCGCTTTCACCGAAAATACAATCAGTAATTGCGCCAGTGTCGGCGCAAGACTATAGACAATTCCTCGCAAGACAATCCCTCGCAACCAAGAGGGGTAACGCAGAAAAGGCAAGACAAAGAGAAATCCCCATAAACCGCCCCAAACGATGCGAGGATACAGCCAATCTGGGGTCAAAGCTGGCGCAATTTTCACCCCCAAGGCAGCAGTGATGCCCAGAACTCCAAACAGCCAAACAGCAAGACTATTTGCCAGTCCTCCCAAAGCGCCAGCGGCGAAGACGAGTGTTAATTTTCTGCTCCACTGCTGCATCCAAATTTCCCCTAACCTTTGCGATAATCTTATCGCTAGGCGACAGGATATCCAGCGTTCGCGATCGCTTCCCTGACTTTGTCTGCTGGCTGTTGTGTTTCCACACTTACAAGCTTGGTTTTGGTATCAGCCTCTACCTTCGCGGTGGGGTCAAGAGTGGCAACTGCCTTAGAAATCGTGTCTACACAGGCAGAACAAGCCATGCTGGGAACTTTCAGTTGTAGTGTCATAGTGTAAATTCAGGATTATTGTTTCAATCGCTATTATGAAATCTCCAGTCAACTGGAGAGTCAAGTGAATGGATGTACAAACTGCTCAATTAATTGTGAATGGCATCGCCGTGGGTTGCATCATTGCGCTAGCGGCGATTGGTCTAACGCTGACTTATGGAATTTTGCGCCTTTCCAACTTTGCTCATGGCGATTTTATGACCTTGGGCGCGTATCTTACCTGGTTAGCGAATATCAGTGGGATAAATATTTGGCTGTCAATGATTCTAGGCGCGGGGGGAACGGTGGCGGCGATGCTACTGAGCGAACAGCTGCTCTGGAAACCAATGCGGGCACGCCGTGCCTCCCCTACCACCCTGATCATCATCTCGATTGGACTTGCCTTGTTTCTCCGCAATGGCATCATTTTCATTTGGGGAGGAGGCAACCAGCGCTACAATTTGCCAATTGCCTCCGCCCTCAACATCTTCGGAGTCAACGTGGCTTATTACCGGATCGTTGTCATGGTTTTAGCCGTCCTCGCAATGTTGGGGCTGCATTTCCTGTTGCAGAACACCAAAATCGGGAAGGCAATGAGAGCAGTTGCGGATGATATCGATCTCGCTCGCGTCTCAGGCATTAACGTTGAGCGCGTGGTGATTTGGACTTGGCTAATTACCGGCGTTTTTACGTCCCTGGGAGGAGCCATGTACGGGCTGATTACCGGCATACGCCCCAACATGGGCTGGTTTTTGATTTTGCCGATGTTTGCGTCGGTGATTCTCGGCGGGATTGGCAACCCCTACGGCGCGATCGCAGGTGCGTTGGTAATTGGTATCGCCCAAGAACTCAGCGTCCCCTTCCTGGGGTCTGAATACAAGCAGGGTGTTGCCCTCTTGATCATGGTCTTAATTCTGCTTGTCCGTCCCCAAGGCTTGTTCAAGGGCACCCTATAAAAGGATGAAGGATGAAGGATGAAGGATGAATCAACAGGCTATCCATCCTTCTCCCTTCCGCCTTCATCGTTGTCATTCACCCTAACCTCAAAACTGTAGATTCAGTTTTCTTAGAGATGGATTACGGGTTGATGATGTGGAAATAAATCGCTGCAACCAGGAAGTTACCAGCTAAGAGGATCAGCGAAACGATAGTGCGGAAAGGATAGGGAGGCTTACTCGTTTGGGTAAGAGAACCTTTTGGTTTCTTGGCTTGTGCAGTCATAAGCATTTGCTCCTAATTTTGGACTTTATCAAGAAATACCAAAGAGCTGTCACAATTAGCACGGCTCGATAGAAATATTTTCATTTACCGCAGTCTTCCTGAAAGCAGCCTAGACCTTGATAGGCGCTTTCCCGATGCACGATCAATAGAAAAATTCTTTTTTCCTCCCCTGGCTTCTTGACTTTAAGCACTCTCTCCCGCGTGGTAGGAACTGCGGACGAGGGGACCGGAACGGACGTGAGCAAAGCCCATTTCCCGCGCGATCGCTCCCAGATGCTCAAATTCTTCTGGCGTCCAGTATTTTTGGACTGGCAGATGTTCTAGAGAAGGGCGCATATACTGACCGATGGTAATGCGATCGCATCCAGCATCCCGCAAATCGGTCATCGCCTCAATTACTTCGGCTTCCGTTTCCCCATGTCCCAGCATCAAGCCAGATTTCGTGGCAATTGTGGAGTCAAGTTCTTTCACAATCCGGAGAACATCAAGCGATCGCTCATACTGTGCCCCCCGTCGCACCCGTCCTTGCAGACGCTCCACCGTCTCAATATTGTGGTTATAACAAACGGGTGACGCTGCAACCACCGTTGCGACTCGTTGCCGTTGTTTCTCCACCGCATCCTTACCCCCCCAGAAATCTGGCGTCAACACCTCAATCAGCGTTTCCGAGTTCATCTGTCTTATCGCTGCCATCGTCGCCGCAAACCAACTCGCCCCCCCATCCGGCAAATCATCTCTTGCCACCGAAGTCAGCACCACGTAGCGCAAAGAAAGCAACTGCACCGCCTGAGCCACCTTTTGCGGTTCTTCCGGATCTAATGGCATCGGTGCGTGCCCTTTCTCCACTTGACAAAAAGCACAGGCACGGGTGCAAGTTTGCCCCATCAGCAGAAACGTTGCTGTCTTTTGGGTATAACACTCTCCCCGGTTCGGACAGCGCCCCTCTTCGCAAATCGTGTGAATTTGCCGCTGCTTAATAATTCGCTGCACCGTCGAAATGTCGCTTGCTTTCCCGATGGAGCGTCGCAACCAAGGCGGTAGCGCCTCAATTTCTGACCTCCACGCTTGTACATCAGGCTGAATTTGTCGAGCATTCGTTTCGGTAGGCAAATTCATGTTTTTTTCTGGGCTACCAGCTCAATGAGCATCCGTATAATACAGAACTTACACAGCCAAACTCCTAAACTCAAGAGCTTACAACAATTTCCATAGCAACTCTCTATTGGATGCAGTACGGTTTAACCTCACCTCAGCCCCTCTCTGTTCACGGATTTGGGTTGAATATTCCCCCTCTCTGTTCGCGGATTTGGTTCAATATTCTCCCCTCTCCGTGAAGGTTGAGGCGCTGGGGGTGAGGTTCGGATCGAGTGAGAACCACTATCTCGCCTGCTTTCCTGCGCCTTTGTCTATATAGCCAGTACAGGATAGCCAGTACAGGCACAACCCAAAAAAGCCCCTACGTTGTCGGGCAATGCGTGAGTCCTATGATACAAATCTTAAATCATTCGACTCTAACTCTGATTCTGCTTCTGCCTTAGTTTTTTTCCCTTTCAGGTCAGACCGGATTAATCTAGAATTAGGCACGCTGCTAGCTTTTTGGCTTTATGTTTTTGTATGTCAAGACGATCGAAGAGTGAGGATATCAGGCAAGCCATTGTGTTGCTGTATACCACGCACTCATGAGAATCCCCATTACGGCGCTAGCGTTGGTTTACCGTAATCGGGTATAGAAATCATAGTTCTGTAGCGCAGACACACTTGTACTACACATTCCAAATTATCCTGATTGGTATGAACGCGAGGCAGTTTTCTGCTAGCCGCTCATCTTGCTGAAATTAGCGGCAAGGCAGCAGTCGGCTCAAATCAACTTTAGTTTTTCTTTAAATTACCCCTAAGGAGTCAGTCGTGGCAGGTCACAAAATTCTGGTGATTGATGACAGTCGAGTGATCAGAAATACAGTACGAGATATGTTACCACCGGGTAACTTTGAAATTTTAGAAGCAAAAGACGGTCTGGAAGGCATGAATCTGATCTACCAGTCACACCCGAACTTGATTATGTTAGATTTTCTCTTGCCCAAAATGAGCGGGTGGGAGGTGTTTCAGCAGATTCAAAGTAAGCCCGAACTTCAGTCAATTCCTCTCGTTTTAATGTCTGGTCGGAAAGAAGAGGTGACAGAGAAAATCTCAGAACCTTTTGAATATTTTGAATTCATACCCAAGCCCTTTGACCAGAAGCAACTGATTGCCGCTATCAAGACAGCGATGGCAAAAGCAAGAAACCGCCCGGTGGTAGTACCATCAGCACCGCAGCCAGCCGTCGCTAAGGATACAGTCCCACCAGATTCAGGGGTTGCGTCAGCAGACATTCAGCAGTTAAATGCCAAGATTGCCAAGATGCAAGCTGAGATTGACGCCTTGAAGAAACAGGTGGCTCCAATGGCAGCGATACCTAGTGAGGTTGATGGCTTGAAAAAACAGCTAGCTCAAATTGTGACATTCATTAAACAAAAGCTGAAGTAATCGCTAGCATTTATAGAATACACCTCAGCATTTAGATCCTGTCCCCATTCAATCTTCCAGCTCATCTGACTCGTAATCGGGGCGTTCTTACGGTTGAGTTCCTTGTTTCATGGAATGTCCTCAGTCACCACTCCTAGGAGTTAGTTATGCCAAGTAACAAGATCCTGGTTATCGATGACAGCAGCACCAGTCGGAGTCTAGTCCGAAAGCTATTGCCCCAGAGTAACTTTGAAGTTCTCGAAGCAAAAGACTCTCAAGAAGGACTGAATTTAATCCGAAAAGAACGCCCCAATTTAATCGTGCTGGATTTCCTGTCATCTCAGCCTAGTAGCTGGGAAGTCTTTCAACAAATTCAAGTCTCTCCGGAACTCCAAAAGATTCCTTTAGTGGTGACATCAGGACGTAAAGAAGAAGTTACACACAAAATTCCAGAACCGTTTGAGTATTTTGAATTTGTTGCCAAGCCGTTGGAGCAGAAGACGCTGATTCAGGCGATGAAATCAGCAATGGCTAAGGCGAAACTGCCTCGTCGGCAAGCGGCTGCGGCTGGTGCCCAAACAGCACCAGCCGCTAAAGGAACCCCAACGGCTCCCGACGTTCAGAAAGCGGGAGCAACTCAAAAAATCCTAATTGTTGATGATGCTAAAGTCATTCGGGCTTCATTGCCAGAAATGTTGCCTCCGGGCAACTTTCAAGTTTTAGAAGCAAAAGATGGGGAAGAGGGACTTAATCTCATCCGTCAAGAGCATCCGAATGTAATTATTTTGGATTGGATTCTGCCTCGCATGAGCGGTTGGGAGGTTTTTGGGCAACTTCAAGCTTCGCCCGAACTCCAGATGATTCCTTTAGTAGTCATCTCTGGGCGGAAAGCGGAAGTGATGGAGAAACTTTCAGAACCGTTTGAGTATTTTGAATTTCTAGAGAAGCCCTTCAATGAGAAGCACTTAAATCAGGCAATCCAGTCAGCGATCGCTAAAGCCAAATTGCCACGCCCACAAGCTGGAACACCTTCTGCTCAGACAACCGCAGTCGTTGCTGACTCTACAGATGCATCGGCTGAAATTAAGGCATTAAATGAAAAAATGGCGGCAATGCAGGCTGAAATTAAGGGATTGAAGGAACAAGTTGCTGAAATTCCGGCACTGAAAAAACAATTGGCTCAGATGATGGCTTTCGTTAAGCAAAAGTTGGGTTAGAAGCCCTATTTAAGTGACTAGAATACCCAGATTATCTACTGGCTGCTAATGACTCATTGCTAATCTCCCTCTTGTGTCATTTTGAGAGAATTCGATGAATTTACAGTATTACAGCCCATGAGAAATCAAGCTTTTACCTCAGTTTGTCAGAAGAGGGATCTAGCAATTCTAGGGTTCTACTTGCTTAATCCAACTCTCTGCGCCCTTCTAAGGCTCGTGCTAGTGTCACCTCATCGGCATACTCTAAATCACCGCCCATCGGTAAACCAAAAGCAATCCGCGTCACTTTGGTAAACGGCTTTAGTAATTGACCGACATACAAGGTTGTTGTCTCACCCTCTACGCTGGGACTAATTGCCAAAATCACTTCTTTAATTTTTTGCTGGCTGACTCGCCGCACCAGCGGTTGAATATTTAGTTGGTCGGGGCCAATTCCATCCATCGGTGAAATGATGCCTCCCAAGACGTGATACTTGCCGCTATATTCGCGAGTTTTTTCCAGCGCAATCACATCACGGGAATCTTCCACCACACAGAGCGTGCTGTTGTCGCGGTTAGAGTTACGGCAAATATCGCAGACAGGTTCAGCCGAGAGGTGAAAGCACACCTGACATAAACCCACTTGCTTTTTCGCCTCAACTAAAGCTTGAGCCAGTGTTTCTACTTCTTCGGGCGATCGCTTAATAATATGCAGTGCCAGACGTTGTGCAGTTTTCGGGCCAACTCCTGGCAACCGTTGCAGTTGCTCGATGAGACGAGCTAAGGGACGTGTGTAAACCGTTGTCCTATCTCCAATCTGTATGCTTCCATATTTATCCTAAACCCCGATAGATTGGATTGATACAATCTGCTTCTATCTGCGGTTCCCAATAAAAAAGCGCCCCCTTGTGGGAGGCGCTTTTGATGTAGAGACGCGATATATCTTGTCTCTAGCGATTAGCCATTGATGCTGGGAGCCATCAGAGCCACTGGGGTGGACTCACCGGCTGCCAAGTCGAGGGGGAAGTTGTGAGCGTTGCGCTCGTGCATCACTTCCATACCCAGGTTGGCGCGGTTGATGACGTCTGCCCAAGTGTTGATGACCCGACCTTGGCTGTC